>NZ_JBXPBP010000009.1:0-154226 GCF_056924295.1 Enterococcus sp. LJL128
TCCAGAAAGTTATCGAACCACCTTGGAGACATTTAAAAAGTTTCTTCCACAAATCAAAAATGCTCTTCAACACACCTACTCCAATGGACCGCTGGAATGTTTAAACAACCATATCAAAGTTTTAAAACGGAATGCGTATGGCTTCCGTAGCTTTTACAATTTCAAACTGCGAATTATGATTCGCCACGGCAACGCTTTAATTGTAAACTAAAAAAGACCAAGAGAAATATTTCCTCTTGATCTTCAAAAATTCTAAGATTTCTCTTCACCAACATTAGTTGACAAAGAGCCAAAAACCGTAAGCCTTTTTGTATTTATTGTATGTTTATTTTTCGTAGCCTTGATAAGTGTTTGTTTTATACTCATCAACAGTGGACTTATTATCGTTTTTACTGTAAACGCTAGTTGAATCAGCGCCTTTATCTTTCTCGATTTCTTCCAGTTGTTTCAACTGATCCTTGTAGCTATATTGAGATACATCTATTGATTTCAAGCCGCTGCCTTGATAGAAGCGCAACAGGTCGCCAGTATTAATCTGGTCAGATATTTCCAGTTGAGTATTGGCTTTTTCTTTCATTGCTTCAGCTTCCTGTTGAATTTCCTCAGTAGGGGAAACAATTAGTCTGCCAGTTCCTGTTTCATAAATGTTGGAGCCTAACATTGTATATTTTGGTGAAACATAGTTTCCATTTCTGAAAGCAACGATTTGCTCATTTTCTTTTGAGAATAAATCCTGTCCAAGCATGATGTAGTCTTTTGTATCTACACCCAGCAAATGCATCAGTGTAGGCAGTGCATCAACTTGTCCGCCATATGTGTGGTTGATACCTCCGTTTTCCTGACCAGGAACATGAATCATGTATGGTACGCGCTGCAGTTGAGCAGTGTCAAAGTCATTCCATGAAGCCTTTGATTTACCTAACAGTTCAGCTAAATTCTGATTTCTTGAAGAGGAAATACCATAGTGATCTCCGTAAAGAACAATTACAGAATTTTCATATAATCCAGAGGACTTCAAGTAGTTGAAAAATTCTTCAACTGATTTATCCAGATAGTTTGCTGTAGCAAAGTAGCCGTTAATTGTTTCATCACCAGTATCCGCAATCGGGAATCCTGCTTCATCATTTGTGAACTGAGAGTAAGGATAGTGATTAGATACGGCTAGGAATTTTGAATAAAACGGCTGCTGTAAGTGTTCCAAATACTGTGCGGACTGTTGGAAAAATGGTTTGTCATGCAGTCCGTATTGGAATGAATTATCATCGTTGACATCATAGTAGCTGGCATCAAAGAAATAATCATAGCCTAAATGCTTGTAAGTTTCATTTCTATTCCAGAAATTGCCGGCATTTCCATGGAAAACAGCACTTGTATATCCCTGTGTTTGATCGAGAATTGCAGGAGCCGCTTCAAAGGTATTCTTACCGCCGATTTGCGTGAATAATGATCCTTGACTTAGTCCGAATAAAGAATTTTCAAACAAGGTTTCAGCATCACTAGTTTTTCCCTGTCCAACCTGATGGAAGAAATTATCAAAGCTGAATGTACTTTGATTATGGAAAAGGCTATTGATAAATGGTGTTACTTCATGCTCAACACCATTTTCGTCTTTCAGCTTGTAATCAACAAGAAACTGCTGGAAGCTTTCTAAATGAATATAAATGACATTTTTTCCCTTAGCAATGCCAAAGGTTTCATCATTGGGAGCTGCATAATGGCTGTCGACATAACTTTCAACATCTTTCATGTCATTGGCACTGGCTTCCGCCCGTACTTGGTTTGTCTGGTAGGTCTTCACTCCGTCATAGACAGTGAAGGCATTTAATCCTAAGAATTTTACAATATAGTCACGAGAAAACTCTCTGCCTAACAGCTGAGGTCTTTCCGTTTCAGCAAGAAATAGATTAAACAGGAAGAATAACGCTGAAACTAAGCTAATTGAAACAGCCACCCGAGCTCTGACTGGCCGGTCTTCCATTTTAATTTTTTTAGTAAGGAGCAAACCGCCTACAATAATAAAGTCAATCCAGTAAATAACATCGTAAGGACGGAATAAGCGCAGAGCACTCTCTCCAAGTCCGCTGGCAACTTTGCCGGCACCCATCATTGTATTGACTGTAATAAAGTCGGTGAACTCTCTATAGTAGACAATATTTGAAAACAGCAACAGCGTCATGAGGAAAAAGACAACCATCATCGTAATATAAGCCCGTCTGGTTTTACGGACATATAAAGCAATCGCCAAAAGGAAAAAGGTCGTAGCGATTGGATTAATTACAAGAATGATGTACTCGTTGATATTTTCGAGCCTTAGGTGAAAGTCCGTGACATAAGCCAGTAAATTCTTCAGCCATAACAGGACTGCAACCGTTGTGAAAAGACCTAATCGCGTATTCAAAAATTCAGGTAATTTAATTTTTTTTATTCTATTTAACATGATAATTCCTTTCCAACCCTAAGTTCGAAAAAACTTAGATGTGTTTTCATGAAAATTGTGATTTGCATACATGTAATTTTACCTTTTCCGCCGAAGACTGTCAATTATTCCTACGATTATTCTAGCGTTTTGTCAAGAATTTTGAGAAACTTTAATAATCTATAGAATTAAAGACAGGACAGGCTTTTTTTGATATACTTTTTTGGACAGTTGATTGTGAATCAATAAAAAGAAGAATAAGGTGAAAAAGTGAAAATACAAGTAAAAAAACAAGCAGCCAATAAGTTTCGTCAAGGATACCCGCTGGTAAAAGAGGAAGATTTACAGCAGCGCCCTAGTCAGCTGCCTACAGACTGGATAGAGTTTACTGATCCGGCTGGTAAATTTGTCGCTTATGGTTATTTGGCAGAACAGAATAAAGGACTTGGCTGGCTGTTGAGCTGGGACGAGAAAATATCTGTACCGTTTTTTGAAAGGCTATTTAAAAAAGCAAAGCTGGAAAGAAGTGTTTACGCGAATGACAGTAGTACCTCTGCCTATCGGTTATTTAACGGAGAAGGTGATGGTTTAGGCGGAGTAACGATTGACTGCTACAACGATTTCGTCGTGTTCTCCTGGTATAATGAAACGATTTATGAGAAGCGTGAAGCCATTATCCAAAGTTTCAAAAAAGTTTTTGACGAAATAACCGGCGCATATGAAAAGGTTCGGTTTACTTCTTCTTATCCAGAATCTCAGCATTTGTACGGAGAGCAGGCAGAAGAACCTCTGTTGGTTACTGAAAACGGCGTCTCCTACGCAGTCTACTTGAATGAAGGGCTGATGACAGGGATTTTTCTGGATCAAAAGGAAGTACGTGGTGAGTTGATAAATGGCTATGCAGCAGGGAAAACAGTCTTGAACATGTTTAGCTATACAGGTGCTTTTTCTGTGGCGGCAGCGATGGGCGGTGCAATTAGTACAACAAGTGTAGATTTGGCTAAAAGGAGTCTGGCAAAAACAACGGAGCAGTTTGAAGTAAATCAGCTGCCGCTTGCACAGCAGAAAATCGTTGTGATGGATGTGTTTGAGTACTTCAAGTATGCTAAAAGAAAAGACCTGATTTTTGACTGTATCATTCTTGATCCGCCAAGTTTTGCAAGAAATAAGAAAAAAGTCTTTACTGTAGGAAAAAATTATGGTGAGTTGATTGAACAATCGATTGATATACTGGCAGAGCAGGGACAAATCATTGCGTCAACAAATGCAGCGAATCTTTCGCTGGAACGTTTTACAAAATTAGTAAAAGACGCATTGAAAGAAAAAAGTATTTCCTCATACACGATAGAAACTATCTATCAGCTTCCGGGAGATTTTAAAGTAAGTGAAGATTTTCCTGAGGGAAATTATTTAAAAGTATTGTTCTTAACTATAAAAAAATAGCTATATGATAAAAAGCGACATACAGTAGTTGATTTAAGGGAATAATAAAGATTCAAAAAGCAGAGACTGTATAGGGACCTGCTTTTTGTTTTAGGTGAACATTTAATAATGGGGTGATTAAAATGGCAAAAAAATCAAAAGTTCATAAAACCAATGCAATGAGAATTGTGGAGCAAAAGAAGCTGCCATACAAGCAGTACGAATTTCCTTGGAGTGAAGAACATTTAGGGACAGATAGCGTATCCGAGCTGTTAGGAGTTGAAGAAAAGCGAATATTTAAAACCTTAGTAGCTGTTGGAAATAAGACTGGACCAATTGTTGCCGTGATTCCGGGAAATACCGAATTGGATTTAAAAAAATTGGCGAAAGTCAGCGGCAACAAAAAAGTTGATATGCTTCATTTGAGAGAGCTGGAAGAGACAACTGGTTATATTCGCGGCGGCTGTTCCCCTATAGGGATGAAGAAGCTGTTTCCAACCTATATCGGATTGGAAGCAGAGCAATACCCCGCCATTATTGTTTCCGCGGGTCAACGTGGTCTTCAGTTTGAGCTTGCACCAGAGGATATTGCAGCTCTTACAAGAGCTAAAATCGTGGATATTACTTTATGAATCTACATTCTAAAAAAAGGAAGCAGTTGAAAAAATAACTACTTTCCTTTTAATGATTTCTGGAGTGCCTGCCGGGCAAGATTGTCAGCCCCTTTGTTTTTATTTTCAGGAATCCACTGAATCAGCAAAAGTGTGAAATGAGACTCTAATTGTTGGAATCGTTTGAGATACGGCTGAAAAACAGGATTACCCGTATAATTTTTATCAATCGTCTGTACGACGGTTTTACTGTCTGAATGAAGAAAAATGCTGGTTGTGGTAAACTGGTGATCAATCAGCCATTCCAAAGCAAGGATAAGGATTTTGAATTCTGCTTCGTGGTTGGAACATTCACCTAAAGAGAAATGGAGCTGTTCATGGATTTGCTCCCCTGTGACGACGATTCCACCGCCGCTTGGTCCGGGATTTCCCTTAGTAGCAGCATCTACATAAATTCGTAACATGATTTTCTCCTTTATATTTTCTGTTTAAAGTCTAAGTGTGTTACTATTGTACCATATGAAATTTTAGGTAAGGAGTCGTTGTATGAAACAAAAAAAATATTTCTGGCAACCAGAATTGTCAACGGCTGTTATATACTGGTCCTGCACGTTCGCCATATTATTTATGAGTTTAATCTTATCATTAGAGTATACAAGACCTTATCTTGTTAGTAATCTAGTGATGGTCGTCTTTTTTATCTTTGCTTATTTAGGATTTAACCGCTATTTTAAGCTGACTGCAACAAGTCTGTATATTCATTATTTTTTACCCTTTCATAAAAAAGAACTTTTGCTGGAAAACATTCGTTTAGTCAAAGTAGGCACTAAAAGTATCGAGATTATTTCTGAGGATTTTTCTTCCGGGTCCAGAATTTATCTTATGACGAAGAAACAAAAGCAGGGGCTTATTGAGGCTTTGAAGAAAACTGAACGTTTTTCAGATAAAATTATTTATGACGATCAGCTTAAATTAGGAGAACATTGAAGGTTGGCAAAAACTTCGCTGTGGGAATAGCGTTTCTGGGGATAAAAACTTTAGGGCAATTATTTAGATAGAGTAGAACGTCAAAATGGTGCGGTTTTCTCTGTCTTTTATTTTTTAGGAAAATAAGATAAGATAGGTAAAAAAACTGAAGGGAAAGAAATAGATGTGGAAAGATGATAAACAAAAAAGAGATGCCTATGAGTTAATGCTGCAGCAGTTGACTGGATTGACAGAAATTGAACATGATGGAATAGCGAATTTAGCAAATTCTTCAGCACTCTTAGCTGATGCTTTACCAGAGACGGTGTTTGCTGGATACTATTTGTACAATGGAGATGAGCTGGTTTTAGGTCCATTTCAAGGAAAAGTTTCCTGTACAAGAATTAAAATGGGAAAAGGTGTGTGCGGAGAGTCTGCAGAAAAACGTCAAACATTAATTGTTGATGATGTGAAAAAGCATGAAAATTATATTTCCTGTGATTCTGCAGCCCAATCAGAAATTGTTGTGCCGATGGTAAAAGCAGGCGAATTGATTGGTGTTTTAGATATTGATGCAGGAGTGACTTCCGGCTATGATGAAATAGATCAGGAATATCTGGAGAAATTTGCAGATATTCTTCTTAAAAATTCTGAGTTTTAACTTGTGGAGAAATGGTAGGCAGATGTTTCGTTCAAAGCCCTTTTCTGTGAGATAATCATAGAAAACAACAAGGGAGATGTCAACGTCATGGAAGTCTATTTGAATTTTAAAAATGAAGCAGCAGCGGTTATCAAATTCTATGAAGAGGTTTTCGATACGCCTTCGGCGAATGTTATGACCTTTGGTGATATGCCGGAAGATCCGGAGCACCCAGTTTCAGAAGATATAAAGGATTTAATATTGAATGCCAGTATGGTTATCGAAGGTACATATGTCATGATTTCTGATGTGCCGGATGGAATGGGGAAGCCATTGACCGTAGGAAATAATATTTCGTTAGTCGTAAGTACGGATGATGAAGAAAAAATAGACCGTCAATTCAACCGTTTAGCAGAAGGTGGAACTGTTGAAATGCCTTTAGGACCAACATTTTGGTCGAAGAAATATGGGATGCTGACAGATAAGTTCGGCATCAATTGGATGTTCTCTTATTATGCGGAAGGAGAGAACAATTAGGACCAACCTTTGCTATTGACCAGTTGAATTATTAAAAAGCAGCTGATGTTCCTGCTCAGGAGTATCGGCTGCTTCTTTGAAACCGCAAAAATGAGTTGGTCGATTTTGGCGAAACTGATTGGATTCATAGCTGATTTGTTATGGAGAAAATGAGAAATATTTTGCGTAGATGTTTTTCTGATATGTAAAAACGTTTTAAGGGCGGGAAAAGACTATATTAAATGAATTAGCTGCTCGCTTTATTTAATGGTATAATTATGTTATACTATTCTAGCACCAATTTTTCATGGGGGCGTTACGGATTCGACAGGCATAGTTGAGCTTGAATTGCGTTTCGTAGGTTACGTCTACGTAAAAACGTTACAGTTAAATATAACTGCTAAAAACGAAAACAAAACTTTCGCTCTAGCTGCGTAAAAACAGCGGGTGAAGATCCTCTCGGCATCGCCCATGTGCTCGAGTAAGGGTCTCAAACTAAGTGGGATACGCTAAATTTTTCCGTCTGTAAAATTTAGAAGAGCTTATCAGACTAGCAATACAGAATGCCTGTCACTCGGCAAGCTGTAAAGCGAAACCCTAAATGAGTTGACTATGGACGTAGAGGTTTAAGTGACAATATGTTTGGACGCGGGTTCGACTCCCGCCGTCTCCATAAGAGATTTAATAATAGACAGTAGAAATGCGATTGTACAGGGCTGTGTACAGTGTTTCTGCTGTCTGTTATTATTTTGAATACGAGATTGAATACGATTAGCTTAAATGCCAACATAATTAGCGAATAATTTTGTGGTCTTTTCTTTGGTATCCTTAGTGACATGAGCATAAATGAAATGTTGTTATACAAAGCATTTTATGGAAAGTTCCTTTTCTAAAGGAGCGTTTTTTTATGTACAGTAGTTAACCATTGTTAGCCTTTATAGGAATAAGGCAATAGCGTATATGTCATTTTTGTAATCAGCTAAGAGATATAAAAATGTCAACATTTGTCAACGAATCGAGGAGGAATGCCAAGGGTGATAGTTCTAATTGTAAAATAAAATAATATAATATGGTGTTTTATTTTTTCTTTTGGTATGATTGAACAAAAAGGAGTGTACATTAATAATATGAAAATTGTGGGTGAATGGGTAAACAAGATGAATGAGTACCAAAATGAAAGATCGGTGACTCAAGAAAAAAAAGGTTTTTTTGAAAGAATAAAAATAAAGTTTGTTCCCATCAAAAAAGTTGTTGAAAACAATTGGCTTATATTTGTAGTATCAACAATCATAGCAATCCCTCTTTTTATAATGTTTTATTACATAATTGCTAATATCGCTAATAATATTACTAATCACGAGGAAATAAAATCTGGATTACAGATTTCAGGATTACTGTTAGCTATTCCTATATTGTGTTTGGACGCATATTTCATGTATAAAGCGAGTATAAAAAAAATGCCAATCTTAACAATATTTTTTATAATTTTTGTGATAGGAATAGCTATGCTGAATATACTAGCAGGATTAGATTTTATCGAAATTGTCAAAACTAAAGAAGAGGATTTAAGTGGCTTATTTTTTTTGGTGTTTCTATTGGATGTCTACACAATTTCCTTTATGTTGACGAAATTAGTCTGTCTGATATTTGATAAAATTATTGATAAGATAAAAAAAGTTAAAAATTGGATAGTAGATGAAGGTGAAAATAACAATGATATCTTAAAAGCAAAGTTATCTTTTATTAATAAAATCATTACAGGTTTTATTGCAATTGTAGCTTCAATTCTAGGTCTACTACTAACTTTAAATCAAATTTTATAGTTTCACAAGCAAAAGATGTTAATAAAAAATCTTATTATAAACTGGAAACGAAATGGAAACAAGCCATAGCAGAAGGCAAAAATGTATCAGTAGAAATTAAAGTGAACTACACTGATAACGCTTTACGACCTTCATCATTTGATATTAAATCTAAAATAGATGGCGAAATTAAAACAGTAACTTTATTAAATCAAAATTTTTAGCGAGGTGCCGAAATGACAGAAACATTTGACAATAAATTCATGGATTTACAGTTTGCTATGGTTAGTGTAGCCGTTGAATTTGTTAATAAAAAAGCAGATAAAGCCTTTGTTTATGGTTCAATAGAAGAAGGCGTTGTGACAGGTGATGTGTTTTATCAAGTAGGGAAAAGAATCTTTAAAAAGCATGAGTTATCTAAATTAAATGACTTTAGCAATATTAACATGGGCGATGAAATGCAGTATAGAATGCTGGGACTATTTTCAGAAGATTTACAAAGTCTGATGAAATTATTTAAAGAAGATAATAGAGAAGTTCCGACAGAGTTCAAAATGATATATGACATTAACAGTGGAAAATTCAACTCAAATTTAAGCTATGATCTTAAATATTCGGATTCTGACTATAAAGATGCTTCCGATATTTTTGACAAATGGTTTGACGAAGTAAAAAAAGAAATCGAAGGATAAAACAAAACGCTTTGACTGCTCAATAATGATTTGAATGTTAAGTTGATTTAACTAGGTAGAAAAGGAGACTGTTTATGAATCAATTATTTGATGATTTTATAATAGAGCAGAAAGTCAATAAAGAATTAATTAAAATGTATCAAGGCAGAATCCCAGAAGAAATGTTATTACTTTGGAAAGAATACGGATTTGGTACATTTTTAAACGGATTCATGAAATCTGTAAACCCTGATAACTTTAAAGAATTACTGGTTGAAGGCAGTCAACGATTCCATGATGGAATTGTCTTGTTCGCAACTGCAATGGGGGACTTAATTATTTGGGAAGGAAGTTTTGTAAGAATATTAAGATTTAGATATGGTAAGACTGATACGGTAATATCTGGTTTTAAATTTTTCTTTGAAGATTTATCTGATAAAGACTTCAGAGCAGAGGTTTTAAAGTGGTCTCCGTATCTTTGCGCTATCGAGATGCATGGTAAGCCTAAGTTTGACGAATGTTTTGGCTATGTTCCTCTTTTAGGATTAGGTGGGGCAGAACATGTTAACAATTTGAAAGTAGTGAAGCTTAGGGAACACCTGATGCTCATTACTGAATTGATGGGTACTATAATTTGAAAAAATGGAGAAAAGGCTGCTCAATTATGAGAGCCTTTTTGTTGATTAATCGTATATATATATCAAAAAAGCTTGTAAAAAAAAGTTATATGATAAAAAAGTTGAAAAGCGGTAATTCTACGAGGGAAGGACTGCACCGTTCTCCTGCGACTTCACATACTTACTTTCTAGGTGGGGGGAGTCTCTGCTCACCACTGTTAGCATTCGATACCCTACTGCTACTATTCATCAGTAACATAAAACTTAATTACATTAACTTTATTTTTCTCCGACTTACTTTCCCAAGGATTTTATTTCTCCTGATTACTTAATTTTCTTGATATAATCGCATCCATTTTATTTAAAGTATCTGTAGCTTTAATTTGATTGCCTGGATATTCATCATTCTTGGCTATTTCAGAAAGCTTTACCATCCTTTGCTTTCTTATCATTATCACTTCATCTCGAGAAATTTCTTGCAAATCCTTGAACCTAGCCAAAATCACATTTTTTCTAAAAATTTTATTGGCTTATTATCCACAGTTTAATCTTTCCATCTAATAGAATTACCGAAATCTTCTATATAAGCTTTGATTAGGAACTGAACAAATTTTTCATGTTTCTGATTATCTAATACAGCCATAAGCCCATCTTCTTTTATGTAATAAAAAAAGAAGCATAAGCGATCTAATCTTTTTTCATTTGCTGTTGATACCTATCTTCTCTTGTATAAATGTTTTTAACAAGTGGGTAAACGTCACTATATACTTCTACCAACTGCCTTAATCCTTCTCGGTTCACATAGCTATCATTTATGCTGACTAAAGCTACACCTTCAATATGATGCTTTTTATCAGCAATTGTTAAATGTCCGCCTCTAACATTTTCAATTCCGTTCTCCAGCATATACTCAATAACTTTATTAGTAACATATATATTCCCTTCATAATGGCTCGTCAGTCCAATATCATGCACTTCGAGTATTTTTATTGGAGGATTATTTCTTGTCAATGAAAAATCTCCCCTTAAATGATAATTAAACACTTTATCTATATCTCTTGAAGTATGTCCTACATAAAATGTTTTGTCTTTCAACTTTAAAACATAGACTTTTCGAAATCTCTTTTCGCCCATAGCTGTTATACTCCTCCCTTTGATATTACTGAAACTATACCAAATAAAGAAGTTTACTCATAGGCTTTTGTAGCACAATAATTACGCACTCATGGATTGTTGTAAAAATAGAGTAAATCAAAAAGAGTACTTCAACATTTTTTGAGTAAGTTACTTCAGACTGGATTGTGATTGAGAAGGTAATTACAGATGTAGTTAATAGGTTGCATTTCAATTCTTTATGTTTGATGTTACAATCAATTTGAGGTGATTAAGATGAATAGAAAGTTGTTGAAATTATTTGAAAAATTAAAAATAATTATTTCAGGAATAAAAGAAGGAGTCGAGGAAGCTTTACATCTATACAAAGTAGCATTACAAATGATTATAATGCAAATCGTAATAGCATTAATTCGTGTTTCTTTTCCAGAATTTCATAAAAATTATTATTGGATTTTTGAATGGGTAAATCTCTTTATTGCAATCTACGGCGTGATTCAAATGTTTATATTTACTTATAAGATTTATACAAAAGAATGGAGAAAACTAGATTCTTTATTGCAAGAATATGAAGGGGAGGCTTCGAAATTTGACTTTTCATTTCCAAATGATTTTATAAAAGGTATCTATCTAGGTGAAGGAGTAAGAGGAAATAATGTTGATTTCATAAAAAAACTAGATTCAGGAGTGAAAAAGTTAGACCCTAGTCAGAAAAAAATTGCGTTAATACATATTAGAAACTATAATAGTAATTCTTTTAATTTTTTTTCAGGGTATTATATATTTGGTATTTTAAGTATACTTGCAACAATCTCGCCATTGTTTAGCTTTGAAATGTTAAAAGCTAGTAGCGCTTTTTTTATAACTGTTACTATATATGCGCTCACTGTAGGAAGATACATTTATCGAATAAACAAAAAGAAAATATATATTTGTAAAATAGTAGAAGATGTATTGAGATACTCAATTGAATAGAAGTATATAGTAAGCGCCCCACGCTTATGAGAATTTTATTGAATACGATATTGAATACGAGACAGTTTAAAATATATGAAACTTGATGATACTTTAGATAAGTGAAAGTATTTAGTTTTATTGATACTGACACATAATTAAGGCGTATGAAATCGAATTTTCTAATCCCGCCGTCTCCATAAGAGATTTAATAATAGACAGTAGAAATGCGTTGTACAGTGTTTCTGCTGTCTATTATTTACGTTAAATGCCAGCCACATTCCAGTATAATTTGTGAATGGCTCAGCAGTCTTTTTTGTGACATGTGCATAAATGTTTATTGCTATCCAGTGCAAGGGTAGCTGCAACACTATTTGAAATACTAAAAAGTTAAAAAGGCAAACATATATATTTAATTATTGACCGATTTAAGGAGGACAAATAATAGAACAGAAAAAGAGTCTGAGACATAAACAAAATCCCAGACTTTTGGCATCCTTAAAACCGAATAAACAGTATTACAAAAACAGCTTTCTCGAAAATAAGCCGAATAATATCAAAAATATGAGAAGCTCCAAGTGGGGATCAATCAATAGTTACTCGGTCCCCTCGTAGTGTTTCTTGACAATTTTCGGATTATTCTTCTTATTGCTGTGAAATACAGTGAGGGACGAGCTGATGTTAAACAGTACCTACTTGGTTCTTGGAGCTGGACACTTTTGTCACAACCTCTAACTTGAATGATGCCATTTACCATTACTAGATGAGCTTATCAAAACATCTTTATCATTAATTCCTAACTCACTAACAAGTAGCGATTTCACTTCATCTGCTGGATGAGTTGTGTTAAGTCGATAAATCTTTGAACCATAGTTGTGCCATTCACCAAGCTGCATCAATTTTTCAGAAAAAAGAATATCAGGCTTAGTACCTTCGAATAAAGCAAAGAAGTCATAAATATACTGACCATCTGAAGTTTTAAATGGGTTATCAGGTGATCGTTCAATCGTTTTTCCAAATGGTTCATAGTTCTTTTTAGGTGTACTCAGATAACGCTGATTACTTGCGGGGATAATCATTTTTTTAAAAGCATCAAATTCTTTTTTGAACATAAGAATCCCTCCAAACTACTCTAATGAATAAAGTATATACCATAAAAATATAAAAGCACTTATCAGGAAACTAGATATACTTAATTGTTAAATCCAATCTTTTGTAGTGAATGCTCCTAAAAGTTTCTTCTTTTAGTTTTAGCTCAATGAGGTTATCTCCAAACAAACAACCAATAAAAGAGCTCGATTTTCTTTTTCATCAAAAATAGATATCTTAACATCAGCATTTATATAATGTTTCTGCTGCCTTTTTGTTTAAGCATATATGTTAAACTTGAAAAAAGTATATACTTCACCACTTGACTACTAAATATTATTTAAGAGAATAGATCGATTAAGCATGTAATTAGAAATGTCAGTCCCAATAGCAGAGTTAAAGAAAAGCCGAGGACATTGTGCATATTCAGGCTGTTTCCATTTCCTTGATATTTAGTAATCAAAAATCTGGAATCAGAAAAATATTTTCCTTTTTCTCTTTTAGAACGTAAAATTCCAGGAAATGAGCAGATTGGATAAGCAAGTAATATTAAGGATATAAATAGATTTATTGTAGTATTCATTTAACACACCTCTTTTCCACTAACTTATGCTAAACCAATAGTCATACATTGCAGTAAGGAAATCATTTGAAATTTTGAGAGCTTTCATGTTAGGTAAAACTGAATCAATTGAACAATAAGGACAAATCGCTGTATCTCCAATCTCTTCATTCAGATAAAAAGTGATTTCAATAGGAGAGAATATTTTTAAACAATAGAAACAGCCGCATGTATCCGTATAGTCAAAATACTTTTTATTACCAGTACAATAAATATGTGCATGTTTAAGCGTCTCTTTGGAATAATTCATAAATAACCTCTTTTTAGTTAGGATAATTTTATGCTAATGATATCAGAGAAGTTAGAGAAATACTATAATGGATAGAGGATGCAGCACTTGAAAAAAACTGGAAAATTCTAGATTTTTTCTGTAATAATAGAGTGAAACTCATGGTCAGAAAGATAGAGAACAAGAATGAATCGCAGTTTAATATTAAAGCGTTGTCAGCAAAAAAGACCTACTATCAGAAAATGACGGTAGGACTTTTTCTATAAAATTATTCAATAATCTAAAATACGCTCTTGGTTGCCCGCTCTTTTGTATTAATCTTCTTTAAATATATCTGTACTAGTAACAAATGACCGAATAACCGTTCCACAATCTTTACAAATTACATGATGTAAGGTCTCGCCAGAAATCATTAATAACGCATTTTCAGGGATAACTTTCCCTTCATGAACTTGTTTGGCCCGGACTGTTTCCAGACCACCACAGTATTGACAGACATCAGCTTTCATCATAATTCCCAACCCCTTTTAGCTATTGAGTTAAGTATAGCAGAAAGAATCCCCTTGTTAAACGTGGATTTGCTAGAATGATGCTATTCAAAAGAAGAAATTGTAGTGACAATATCTTCTTCTAAGAACGTTACTTCCGAGATAATTAAGCTATTACATCCAAATATAGAACCGCTAAATATTTTTTGAGAAGCCGCTGTAATGACTACCCACATCTTTTTACCATCTTCCTTTTTTATTAAAACTAACTCACCAACATTAAATTTCTTCACAAAACATCCTCCAAATATAGGTTGTTCGCATTATAGTGTTTACTAAATCATAAGTAAATATGAAAATGATACAAAAAAATAGAATTAAAACGTAAAAAAAGATAATAAAAACAGGAATCAAAACATTGGAAAGGCTTTTACCTGAAATTTTTTAGCGACTCAGTACAAGTAATAGTTTCAATACTACGAGTTTAGGATAAAACTGTCTCCTTTTTTAACCAAGGTTGATTGTGAGGAAGAGTGAGTGAACAGAAAATTCAAGACTTTGAAGTAAGACGAAGATATTAAAACTGTTTTTACTAATAAAATAAAAAAACTTCCTAATTATTAGGAAGTTTCAAAAAACAAGCAAAGAATAATCTCGGACAATACATTAATTGCCCATCCATAGATTTTTTTCATGTACAACACCTCTGACTTAACTATAGCAGAAAGCTGAGTTAAAGCAAATGAGACTAAAGTCTGAACCTAATCACCAAGTATAAATACTGTTCAAATAGGCTATATGGTGGGGTGAAAACTCAAAACAATACAGGTAAAAAAAACAATAGTTTAAAGCATAAATGAAAAATAGAATGTAATGAGTAAAAGAGAGAAGGATGGTTTAAACGAGTACAAGGGTGAAGAGAGCTGACTTTCAGTGCTGTTATCCGAAAATATAACGTCTATAAAATAACAATAGTTATATATCAAAAAATGGCATAAAAATGAAAAAATGTGATAAAAAAACTTGTTTTTAGATGTGCAAACAAGGAAAAAATTATGTTATTATTTTAATACAGAAGAAGGGAGAGGATAAATAAAAACAGGTGACTTGTTAGGTATGTTTTCAAGTTCAGCTTTGACAGGGCTGACAGCAGGAGTGAAGTACATACTGAAGCTAAGAGAGTTCAGAACGTTTTAACAGATTGATAAAATGACATAGTTTTTATTGATCAGTATCAAAAAGGAGTTTGTTGACACAAAAACAGCAGTGTTGGATGGTTTGTTGGAAAGTTGCTGCTATGGTGAAGCAAAGTAAAATGAAAAATTACCAATAGAGAAAGATCAGCTTGGGGGCTGATCTTTTATTTTTTTAATAAAGTATGATTTATATTTGTTTTCTGTTTAAGCAAGCTGGCGTATGCTTGTTTTGTCAGAGAGGAGAAATATTTTATGAAGAAATCTGTGAATAAATGGATGATTAGCACCATTGTAATCAGCGTTCTATCAGTAGGAATCATCGGCTTTTTGAGCTATAAGCTAATATCTCAGCCAAGCATGGAAAACATGAGAGAGCGTCAGCCAATAGATGGAGAGCTGCCAAATGACGGAGAGCGTCCGGAAGGTGCCCCACCTGGAATGGAAGGTAATTCTGAAATGGAAAGCAGTGAAGCTGCGGATATATAGTTCGGGAACTCAACTTTATAAAAAAAGAGAGACATACCTGAACAACAAAAGAATAATCCAAAAGAATTAAGCTGATTTTTCTTGAAAGTAGAGCAGAAACCTACTATTAAGAAAGACAGCTTTTTATTTGAAAGCCATTAGAGAATTTTACCTGTTATTTGTTATTGAATAGTGTCCAGCTGTTGCCATAGACTGTATAAGACACTGTTAAAAATTATTAAAGAATAAAAAACAGCAATTATCTTTTAAAGGAAATTGATTGCTTTCCTAGATTAAGAATAGGTATAATAGTCAAAGACCATTAGAAAAATAAGATGAATTCCAACTTCGTGTAAGGTATAATTTAATGGAAATAGTTAAAGATTGAGGAGCACATTGAATGTATATATTTTGTTTATTAAATGAAAGTGAATTTGAGAGCTATGTTAATCAAGCTGAACATGGAAACTACCTTCAAACGAAAGAGATGGGCAGACTAAAAACACAACGAGGCGCCAGTGTGTCTTTTCCAGCTCTGAAAGATGAACAGAATAATGTTGTAATAGCAGCACTGATGACTAAAACCAAGCTGGGTGTTGGTTATGTATTTGATATCGATGGACTGGAAGTTCCAAAGGAGAACGAAGCACTGCTTTCAGAGTTTTTTGAAAAGCTAAAAAAACATGCAAAAGATGAAGCGGGTTTGTATTTAACAGTCACGCCTAACGCACCATACAGCACCTATGATTATCGGGGAAATCCTTTAAGTGAAAAAAATGAAGCGTTGATGCGTACATTTGTAAATTCTGGTTTTGCTCATGAAGGTTTTTATCAAGGCTATGCTGCTGATGGGAATCCACAATGGATTTATAAGAAAGATCTTGCGGGTTACTCAGAGTCGGATTTGTTGAAATCGTATGGTAAAGATGCGAAATACAGTTTAAATAAAGCTGGCAGCTTTGGTATTAGAACACGGGAATTGGCTTATGAAGAGCTTGGACTTTTTAAAGAAATTACTGAACGGACCAGCGTTCGAAGAAATTTTACGGATAAAACGTTGGAGTACTATCAAACAGTTTTTCAAGCCTACGGAGAGCGGGCTAAGTTTGTTGTTGCGGAAATCAATTTTCAAACATACTTAGATAGTTTAAGCGAGCAAAAGAAAAAGCTTGAACAAAAGCTGCTGGATATTGAAGCGTTTCTTGAAGTAAATCCTAACAGCCGTAAAAAGAATAATCAAAAACGCGAGTTCACTGATGAACTGTCAACCTTCGAAAAGCGGATACTTGATGGTGAGCAGATGCTGAAGGAAAACGGAGAGCATGTGTCCTTAGCTTGTGCCTTGTTTTTAACGTGTCCTCACGAAACTGTATATCTTTTTTCCGGTACAGAAGAGAAATACAAAAAATTATACGCACCATTTTTAATTCAAGACAAAATGCTTAAGTACTCTGTTGCCGAAAATATTCCCGTATATAATTTTTATGGAATCGAAGGTGTTTTCGATGGTTCGGACGGAATACTGAAGTTTAAACAGGCATTTAACGGATATGCAGAAGAAAAAATCGGTACCTTTAAGCTAATTATCAACCCGACTAAATACAAAGGGTATATGCTGCTGAAGCATACACGTGAGTTTATTAGTAAGCTAAGAGGAAGAGGGTAAAAAAATAAACCTATCTCTAAATAAATCTGAATTGTTAGTATAACTGACTTTCAGATTTATATTAGAGATAGGTTGTTCTATTTATCTTTTATTAAACTTACAGGATAGTCTGAATACTTAGTTTCCTTATTATCATAAGTAAGAATTTTTACTTCTTTTTTTAGTAGTTCAGCATGAAAACTATCTCCAATATCTTCTAAAAGATGAATAAAATCATAAACCTTATTTAGATAAGAAAGGTCTCCAATTTTTAAATATTGTAGAAGGTTATTAAGATATTGAAGATTCATCAAATAACTATAATTTTTACTAGATTTATCTTGTTTTTTTGCTAAGGCAATATATTTCTCAGCTAACTGATAGTCACGTTCGTATAACTTTATAGAAATGATATTCAGAATTACGTTATAAGCAAATTTTTTTGTAGTAATATCACGTTTCTCTTCGTCTTTAATGGGAAAGGCCCTATTGAAAATTAAATCAACTTGCTTATTATTAAACAAAGGAATAGTATTAGACATAATGATATAATCATATTGAATATAATAATTTTTATTCATCAAATAATCGAAAATATTAGAAATTCCATTAGAATCCAGAGGTTCTATCTCCTCCCAATAAGTATGAAAATATCCTTTAATTCCGATGTAATTAGATAGTGCTCTTAAGGAGTCCTTAGACTCTTTTTTCATTTTAAAATAATAATCTAATAATTGTTTTTTCTTGGTTTTATTTTCTAAATGAGTTGCGCAGTAATAGAATAATTCTCTAAAAGATTGTTGGTCTTTGTCTAAAGGAGAGAAATTCAAAAATTCTTCTGCAGTAACAGACATTCGATCCAATATCTGTTCCAATTCATTTAAACGAACTAGTTGTTTACCATTTTCAATACGAGAGTAAGAGGATGGATCACTGTGGTTTTGAAGCATTTCTTTTTGAGTATAATTCAATTTTGAACGAAAAAAACGTAAAGTTTCCCCTATATTCATGGGTTTCTCCTCCTTTGTTTGCTATTATAACATACAAACAGATATTTTTTGCTATTATTCAACTAGTTTACTTAATATTTAGGGAAATTTTTGCGTATTTTGCAAATGGGAGTCATTGCTCTTTATTTCTTCATATTTGTTTGTTATTCTTTACCTAGAAAAATAAATTATCAATTAGTATATTTTTCTTAAATAGCAATAAGGAGGTTCATGATGACAGGTATAGTGATAGGTACAGTATCATTAATTACAACTCTAATAGTTAGTCTTGGAGTTTAATTAAACGAAAAAAGATTTTAAAGGTCGATAGTGCGAATCGGCTAAACAAGTGCGAAAGAACAAAAAGGTAAGAACAACAAACAACTAAAAGAAAAAAATAAGTTGGAAAGTGCAAAGATAGGCTGTGGTGTCTGGGGAGATGCTGCAGCTTATTTTTTTATTGCTAAAAATACTGTTGGAAAAGCCATAAAATGAATAATATCTGTTTAATGAAATTAACAGTTTTCTTCTGCAGTAAAATAGGGTAAAATAAATTTTTAAAAGAAATTGGGGAGTTGAACGGACTATGAATAAGGACGAATTGATTAAGAAAGCTACGGATTTGATTGGAGAAGGGAATTTTGAAAAAGCTAAAAAATTCTTGGAAGAACATAAGGATGAGATTGGAGAGCAATATACGAAACTGATGAAATCTCTTCCAGATAATATGGATATTAACGGGATTGCAGATCAAGTAAAAGGCTTCTTTAAAAAATAGGCAAAAGACGGTTGTGGGATAAATAATCAATTAGCAGTGAAAACAAAAAAGGTATCAGAGAGGTTTATTCCTGTTCTGATACCTTTTTATTCTGTTCTAGAGGTACTACACAAATCATCCATTGGATTGTTTAGCTCCTTAAGCAGTTTGTTTTAGTTGATGTATAGCTCGTTCGATAGTAACACCGTATGCGACTTTGTTATGGTCGTTTGCATCATAGACCATAAACACGTTGTTCTTTGTATCAAATGCTACACGGTAACTAATAGTGTTTGTTTTGAATGTCATAGTGATCATTCTCCTTTCGTGTTAATTATGAAAGGCAACGATGTATGATAACGAAATTCTGTAGTTAGTATAGCATATTTTTTATGAAAAGACAATTTGCTGCTTGCCAGTGAAAAAGGGCTTTTAGAATCTGAGAGAATTGCTTTCCGTTTTACTCTATTCATAGTAGAATGAAAGTGTAGGGAGGGATTCATCATGGATTATAAATATCAAAATATTTTAGTTGCAGTAGACGGTTCACCCCAGGCTGAAAAGGCGTTTGATAAAGCATTGGAAATTGCCAAACGAAATCAGGCCAAACTTCATATTGTCTATATAATTGAAGAAATCAGTAATTATTTTGGTGAGTTGACAGTTTCAGTCACCAATGCGATGGAAGACCTTAGAGTGAAAGAAGAAGAGAAGATGCAGCAAAGAGCTGACTTAGCTCATGCAGGTGGACTGGATGATGTTGCCACATATGTACTGTATGGTTATCCTAAAACTTTGTTGGCAGGTTTTTCTGAGTCGGAAGAAACAATTGATTTAGTTATTATCGGAAAAACTGGTTTAAATGCAATCCAGCGTGTGTTAGTTGGTTCAACTACTTCCTATGTGGTCAATCATGCCGCTTGTGATGTGCTGGTTGTTACAGAGGAAGAATAAAACCGTATCTTAAGAAAAAAAGGCTTCGGTCAAAGTATTTTACCGCTGCAAGTGCGTTTGTCTTAGAGCCTATGCGAACTTGAAGAACGAAACAAAACGAATAATTCGTTTTGTTTCGTTCTTTTTTTAATAGAAAGCGAAAATTATGATAAACTTAATTAGAACTGCTTGTTAAGCAGAAAAAAGAGAGGAGCGTATGTTATGGAACATTTAGTGTATACAGATAAAAAATCCAATGTTCTTGATAAGATTTTGTCAGGAGAAAAAACTATGATAGTCAGGGGAGCTGCCGGCCGGAAAATGCCTCACAGTAGAGTGTTTAAAGGAGAAACATTATACTTTGTCGAAAATGATGGTTCATGTCAGATAAAAGCTAAAGCTGTAGTTAAAGATGTTTTTAACTCGGAAAAAATGACGGAAGATGAATCAACGGCTATTTTAGAAAGCAAGCAAGAACAGCTGCAGCTCTCTGCAGCACAGAAAAAGCGCTGGTATGGAAAAAAGGTACTTTGCCTGGTGACGATTGAGAATCCAGAAGCAATTGAACCGATGACCTATGACCGCCAAAAGAACATGGATGACTGGCTAATCGTTGAGGATATTAAAGACATTATTGTCGGTGGAAATGCTCAGGATTATAAAAATATCCGTCTAAAAAATTAACTGCTAGCTGACAGAAAATGTTTGGATAGCAATTGAATTTCTGTCAGCTTTTTGATACAATGATTGTTATGTGAATAAGAAAAATGGTTGGGCGGAAGCTTCAAGGATCATGTTCTTCAAGGGGTGAGAAGGATGGTTTGTTGAGTTCGGTCTTTTTTCTGTATTATTTTATTAGGAAGGTACAGGTTCTATTAAAAGAAGCCTTCCGCATGACTGTTGGAAGGCAGTCATAAAACATAGATTTAACTGGAGGTGAAATGATGGTTCTGAATGCGTTAGAGCAAATTCGTCAAGCTGAAAATCAGGTGCAGAAGATGAAACAGGACGTACAAAAGGAAATGGCTGATTACGGGCGAGGAAAGGAACAAGAAGTTCTGGCGGCTCAAAAGAACAGCCAGGAAAAAGTAAAAAAACTGCTTCAGGAAACGGAACACTTCCAACAGGAACATCTTCAAAAAGAAAAAGAGGAATTGCTGAAGGATGCCCAAGAGCAGATGAAGCTGTTTCACGAAAAATATGATGCGAACAAAGAACAGATGATTGATTATATCATAGAGAGGGTGAATGAGCTTTATGGCAGTCAATAAAATGGAAAAGGTTACGCTAATAGCGGCTGCTGAGAAAGAAGAAGTAATCCTCCAAGCAATACAGGGTTTGCAGACAATTGAGATTAAAGATTTTCACCATGCAAGCGTCGATCAATCATATATTGAAAATTATTTTGCTTCAAATCGGGTCGGCGAAGAAAAAGCGGAAAAGAAATTTTACGAAGAGCTGCTTTTGAGAATTCAGGATGCCTTATTGTTTATCGAACATTTTTCAACTAACGACGGAAAAAGAAGAGGATTTAAGCGTAGAATTCAAAGCTTGGAATCCTTGGAAGCTTCTTTTAATAAAAAGAAAGTAACTGAATATTTGGAAGGTATTGAACAGTTGAAAAGCCGTTTAAATTTTGTGGAAACACAGCGTAAAAAGCTGTTGACGGATGAAGATTGGCTGGCGCGGTGGCAGTCTCTTGATGTAGTTCCACAGACGGTTTCCCTAAAAGATGCAGTTCTTGTTTCGGGCTCGGTAAACGCAGCGAACAATCAGGATTTTTTAACTGCTATGGAAGAGCTTTCGTTTGTCTATGCTGAAGAGCTGTATCACAGTACGAATCATGTCTACTACAGTTTAATTTATTTAAAAGAGAGTGAAGCGCTGATTAGTGATTTGTTAAACCGGGTCAGCTTTGACAAGCTGAATTATTCTTTCGATGTATTGCCTCGAGAAGCATATGAGGCAACTAAAAAAGAACTCGCTGTGTTAGTTGACGAAGAGAAACAGATTAAATATGAACTGGCAGCTTATCGGGAACATTTAGATGATTTATATACCGGTGAAGAGATGATTTACGCATTGATTTACCGTGAAGAAGCAAAGGCTCATTTGTTAAATACTGCCTATTTTTCTTTAATTCAGGGCTGGATTCCATCGGATGAAAAACAAGTGTTTCTTGATGTGCTGTATGATGCGGTACCAAAATCAGAAATATACAGCGTGTTTGAACAGCCGACAACGGAAGAAATTGCCGGGGATATGCCGGTTCAGCTGAAAAATAATAAGGTGGTTGCTCCCTTTGAAATGCTGACTGAAATGTATAGCCTGCCGAAATATGATGAGATTGATCCAACGCCGGTTATGACACCGTTTTATATGGTTTTCTTTGGAATGATGGTGGCGGATTTAGGTTATGGATTGTTGATGCTTCTGGCAACGCTGGTTGTAAGGAAAACGATGATTTTACCAAGAGGGATGAAGCGTTTTGCAGATTTCTTTTTCATCTTATCTTTTCCTACGATTATTTGGGGCTTTATCTATGGGTCCTTTTTCGGAGCGTCTTTCCCGGAAAGTTTGTTTGGCATTCAGCTGCCGTTCCCAATCCTTTCGACCTCAGAAGACGTAAATACGATTCTTCTGTTGTCTGTAGCATTTGGGTTTATCCAGCTGATGACCGGTCTAATTGTTAACGGAATCGAGTTAACTAAACGGAAACAGTATCTGGAAAGTATTGGCTCCAGCTTTGCTTGGCAGGGCTTGCTGCTGGGGATTTTAATTGCGGTACTGGGAACAATTGTGTTGAAAAACAACGGCTTTTTCCTTACGGGCATTGTAATTGCAGTGATTTCGGCGCTTTCTATTGTAGCTGTACCTGTTATTCAGACAAAATCGAAAGCGAAGGGTCTGGCTAAAGGACTTTACGAGCTTTACAACTTGACAGGCTACATTGGTGATTTAGTCAGCTATACACGTCTGATGGCGTTAGGAATTTCCGGCGGGAGTATTGCGGCAGCATTTAATATGCTGGTGGAATTTATGCCTCCTGTTGCACGTTTTACAGTAGGAATTCTGCTAATCATTGCGCTTCATGCACTGAATCTATTTTTAAGTCTGCTGAGTGCTTATGTACATGGTGCACGTTTACAATATGTGGAGTTCTTTGGGAAATTTTACACCGGAGGCGGCAGAGCCTTTCAGCCTTTGAAAACAGAAGAAAAATATTTAAATATTGAAAAGACGAAATTGAAGAAATAGTGGAGGAATAGAAGATGATTGATTATTTAATAAATGAGAACGGCGGTATAATTTTTGCAGTTTTAGGAATGGCAATGGCAACAATTCTTTCAGGGATTGGTTCGGCTAAAGGGGTTGGCTTCACTGGTGAAGCGGCTGCTGCATTGACAACAGAACAGCCGGAAAAGTTTGGTCAGGCATTGATTCTACAGCTGCTGCCCGGAACACAAGGCTTGTATGGGTTCGTTATTGCGTTTCTAATTTTTATTAATTTGGATAATGGTATGACAATGGTTCAAGGGTTGGATTACTTCGTTGCATCTCTGCCAATTGCTTTTGCAGGATTGTTCTCTGGAATTGCCCAAGGTCGTGTAGCAGCGGCTGGTATTCAGATTTTAGCTAAAAAACCTGAGCATTCCACAAAAGGGATTATTTATGCAGCAATGGTAGAAACGTATGCGATTTTAGGATTCGTTATTTCCTTCTTACTTGTACTGAATGTGAAGTAAGAGGAGGCTAATTATGGATGCAATTGAAAAAATCGTCGAGCAAATCCTCGAAAAAGGAAAAGAGGAAGCGGCGGCCTACAAGACAGTAGAAAAAGAGCGAATCGAAAATGAATTTGCTGAGCAAGCCGCTGCTGTAGAGATTCAGGAAAAGAAGCAAATCAAAAAAAACGATGAACAGATGAAAAAAGCATTCAAGCAAAAGCAGAACCGTCAGCAGCTTGAGGTAAAACAAACTACATTGAATGACAAACAAGAGCTTTTATCCAGACTATTTAAAGAGACCGTTGAAAAGATGAATCATTGGGATTTGACTACGTTTCAACAGTTTGCATCAGGTATTCTAGCAAATTTGGAGTTGGCTGGTGAAGTTGAAGTAAGTGTTGGAGAGTTTTCTCAGGATAAAATTAGTCAAGAATGGCTGCAGACATTTAACACGACAGACTTAAAGCTAACGTTGTCTGATCAGCTAATCAGGAAAGAAAGCGGCTTTGTTCTTGCAAAGGACGGTATCGAGTATAATTTTCTGTTTTCAACACTAGTACAGGAAATTCAAACGGCGGAAAGCTACAAAATTGCTGAGATGTTATTCAGATAGGAGAGGATAACGATGAAAGAAACAGCATACAATCAAATTAATCCTCTAATTCGTTTGAAAGAAACGGAGCTTTTAACTGCCGGACAGTATGATCAGCTTTTAGCAGCAGAAAGCATCGATGACATGAGAGATTTGCTGAAAAATACAGTCTATGGCAATTACTTGCAGGAAGACTTTGAGGATAACTTTGAGTACATTTATTCCAAAGAACAGGGCAAGCTTTACGAATGGCTATATCAGATGGCGCCTGAGCCTGAAATTATTTCTATTTATACTTCGCGTTTCACCTTTCATAACCTGAAGGTGCTGACGAAGGCCGAGGTCACTGGACAGAATCTGGATCATTTGTTTGTTGCAGACGGGCGTTATACGTTAGAAGCGGTGAAAAGCGCTATTCATACTAGAGTATCTAGTGAGCTGCCTGAGATTCTGATGGCGGCAATTCGAGAAGTGCTTAATTATTTGGAAGAATCAACTGTATTGCAGGCTATAGATATTATTTATGACCGGACATTTCTTACCTTTCAACGACAGCTGGCTGAAAAGCTCGGCTATGCAGATGTTTTGGCTGAAGTGATGAGTTTCATCGATTTAACCAATATTTCAATCATGGCGAGAGGCATTGTTCAGAAGCAGACGGAGACTTTCTTATCTACGGTTCTTTCCAGCTCTGGAAGTATTCCGAAAAGTGACTATCTGCCGTACGCTGAAAGCACATTAGAAGTTTTTTCGACATTTGCTGCAGCTACAAAATATGGAGATATCTTAACACCGTTAATTGATTCGGAAACCCATGAGCTTGATTTAGTTGCTTTTGAAAGGGTTAAGGATGATTATCTGACAAATATTTTTAATAAATCAAATGTGGTAGCCTTTGGTCCACTACCGCTGCTCTCTTATCTTAATGCTAAAGAAGTTGAGTGGAAAAATCTACGTTTGCTTGTAGTCGGTAAGAAAAATCATTTCCCGGCAGAACAACTGAAGGAAAGGATGCGATCAGTCAATGGCTCATAAAATTGGAGTAATTGGAGACAAGTATTCTGTGATGCCTTTTAAGCTTTTTGGCTTTGATGTTCGCTACGGTATGTCTGGAAGACAGATTAGAGAAAGTATTGAACAGATGGCAGAAGAAGACTATGGCGTGATTTTTATCACTGAACAGGCTTCTGAACAAGTGACAGAAACGATTGACCGCTATAAGAGCAAAATGAAGCCGGCAATCATCCTGATACCAAGTCATGATGGAACCACTGGAATTGGACGAAAGGCTGTTCAGGAAAATGTCGAAAAGGCAATTGGACAGAATATACTATAAATTTAAATTGAATTAGACAATGAGAAAGCGGGGATAACGGCTTTCTCAGATGATAAAGTTCGAGACAGAAATTTCTGTATGATAATTGTTCAGCTAATTTTTTATTCTTTTAATAAGTAATAGTTCTAATGGACTATTACTTAAAAAGATTGGTTGACTGGAACTGTCTCAGCTTCATTCTCGGAACAGGAGGAAAGATAGTGCAAAAAGGAAAAATTGTCAAAGTATCTGGTCCTCTGATCATGGCAGATAATATGTCTGATGCAAGTGTTCAGGATATTTGTCATGTAGGAGATTTAGGCGTAATCGGAGAAATTATTGAGATGCGCAAAGACGTTGCCTCAATTCAGGTATATGAAGAAACAACTGGAATTGGACCAGGAGAACAGGTAACTTCAACTGGAGAAGCGCTTTCTGTGGAGTTAGCTCCAGGGCTGGTTTCACAAATGTTTGATGGGATTCAGCGTCCGCTGGATACATTTGCGGAAGTAACTGCCAGTAACTTTTTAGGTAGAGGTGTTAAAATTCCCGCTTTAAACCGTGAGAAAAAATGGCTGTTTGAGCCATCTGTCACTGTAGGAACAGAAGTTACTGCTGGGGATATCATTGGTACTGTTCAGGAAACTGATGTTATCCAGCATCGAATTATGGTTCCTGTAGGTATATCAGGAACTGTGAAGGAAGTGAAAAGCGGAGAATTCACGATAGAAGAGACCGTTTATACTTTGGAAACCGAGCAGGGAGACAAAGAATTTACTATGATGCAGAAATGGCCGGTTCGTAAGGGGCGTCCAATTTATGAAAAAATGAATCCGGAAGCACCTATGATTACTGGTCAACGGGTTATTGATACATTCTTTCCTGTGACAAAAGGCGGAGCAGCAGCAGTACCAGGGCCTTTTGGCGCTGGGAAAACAGTTGTGCAGCACCAAATCGCCAAGTGGGCGGATGTGGATTTAGTTGTGTATGTGGGCTGTGGTGAACGGGGAAATGAAATGACGGATGTTCTGAATGAGTTTCCAGAGCTGATTGACCCAAATACAGGTAAATCATTGATGGAACGAACGGTGCTTATCGCCAATACATCAAACATGCCGGTAGCAGCACGGGAAGCATCAATTTATACAGGTATTACAATTGCTGAATACTTCCGTGATATGGGCTATTCGGTAGCTATCATGGCCGATTCTACCTCTCGTTGGGCAGAAGCCTTACGGGAAATGAGCGGACGTTTGGAAGAGATGCCCGGAGATGAAGGTTATCCAGCTTATCTAGGCAGCCGTTTAGCTGAATATTATGAGCGGGCAGGTCATGTTGTGGCACTTGGAAAAGATCATCGAGAAGGAAGTATTACTGCAATCAGTGCGGTTTCTCCATCCGGTGGAGATGTCTCGGAACCGGTGACGCAAAACACGCTGCGTGTAGTGAAAGTCTTCTGGGGATTGGATTCAATCCTCGCTCAAAAACGTCATTTTCCATCGATTAACTGGCTTCAAAGCTACTCGCTATACAGCACAGAGGTCGGAAAATATTTGGATCAGCAGCTGCAAAACGACTGGTCTGGTATGGTTGCCGAAGGGATGAGAATTTTACAGGAAGAATCTCAGCTGGAAGAAATTGTTCGTTTAGTCGGAATTGATTCTTTATCTGATAAAGACCGTTTAACTTTGGAAGTCGCAAAATCATTGAGAGAAGATTATTTGCAGCAGAATGCGTTTGACGACGTAGATACGTTTACCTCAAGAGACAAACAGTTTAAAATGTTGAAACTGATTTTGACTTTCTTTGAAGAAGGAAAGAAAGCGTTGGAGCTCAACGCATACTTCTCTGAGATTATTAATGGAACAGGTGAAATCCGTGATCGCATTGCCCGAAGCAAATATGTACCAGAGGAAGAAATTGACCGTCTGGATGAACTTGTAGAAGTAATTAAGACTACGATGAAACAAATTGTTGCTGATGGGGGGATGACAAATGATTAAAGAGTACCGTACGATTAATGAAGTTGTTGGACCCTTAATGATTGTTGAAAAGGTTGAAGGCGTAAAGTATGAGGAACTGATTGAGGTTCGGATGCAAAACGGCGATATTAGACGGGGGCAAGTGCTTGAAGTCAATGGTGATAAAGCCATGGTTCAGATTTTTGAAGGAACGAGCGGAATTAATATTCGTGATTCAAAAGTCCGTTTCCTAGGTCATCCACTTGAACTAGGTGTTTCGGAAGATATGGTTGGCCGGATATTTGATGGCTTAGGTCGTCCGAAAGATAATGGTGTTGATATTCTTCCTGAGAAACGTCTGGATATAAATGGTGAAGTAATCAATCCTGTCAGTAGAGATTATCCCGATGAATTTATTCAGACTGGAATCTCTGCAATTGATCATCTGAATACACTGGTTCGTGGTCAGAAGCTGCCGGTATTTTCCGGTTCAGGTCTGCCTCATAAAGATTTAGCAGCACAAATTGCCCGTCAGGCCAACGTGCTGAATAGTGAAGATGATTTCGCTGTTGTTTTTGCGGCAATCGGTATTACGTTTGAAGAAGCGGAGTTCTTTATGGAGGATTTCCGTCAAACAGGTGCTATCGACCGTTCGGTGCTGTTTATGAATCTGGCGAACGATCCGGCGATTGAACGGATTGCTACACCAAGAATGGCTTTAACTGCTGCAGAATATCTTGCTTATGAAAAAGGGATGCATGTGCTGGTTATCATGACGGATATGACAAACTATTGTGAAGCGCTGCGTGAAATCTCTGCGGCCCGCCGGGAAGTACCAGGGCGTCGCGGCTATCCAGGCTATCTGTATACCAATTTGGCAACTTTGTATGAACGCGCCGGCCGTATTCGTGGTTTAAAAGGTTCGGTAACGCAGATTCCTATTTTGACTATGCCGGAGGATGATAAAACGCATCCAATTCCCGATTTGACAGGCTATATTACTGAAGGGCAGATTATCTTGTCAAGAGAGCTTGATAAGAAGGGGATTCAACCGCCGATTGATGTTTTACCTTCGCTTTCTCGTTTGAAGGATAAAGGAACTGGAGAAGGTAAAACCAGAGGAGACCATGCGGCAACGATGAATCAGCTGTTTGCTGCTTATGCTCAAGGGAAGCAGGCCAAAGAACTAGCAGTTGTTCTAGGGGAATCGGCTTTATCTGATGTAGATAAAATCTACGCGAAATTTGCAGATCGCTTTGAGAATGAGTATATCAATCAAGGATTTTATGAAAATCGTTCAATTGAGGAAACACTGGATCTTGGCTGGGAATTGTTAGCTATGCTGCCGAGAACTGAATTAAAACGTATCAAGGATGATATGCTGGATGCTTATTTGACTAAGGGAGAGTGAGCACAATGGCTAGATTGAATGTGAATCCTACACGTATGGAGCTTACCCGTCTGAAAAAGCAGCTGGGCACTGCCAGTCGCGGACACAAGCTGTTGAAAGACAAGCAGGATGAACTGATTCGCCGTTTTATTCTGCTGGTAAGGAAAAATAATGAACTTCGTCTTGAAGTAGAAGAAGAATTAAGCGGAGCCCTGTCCAGCTTTGTTTTGTCCAGTAGCACGCTGAATGAAGCCTTCATTGAGGAACTGGTTTCCATCCCGGCAAGTGATGTCACAATGGACATCATTGAGAAAAATGTGATGAGTGTGGCTGTTCCTATTATGAATTTTCATTATGATGAGGAAATTGTCGATGCGCCGTTAAATTATGGTTATCTAAATTCTAATGCAGAGCTGGATCGTTCCTTTGACAAAATTTCTTCTGTTTTGCCTAAGCTTTTAGAGCTGGCCGAAGTAGAAAAAACGTGTCAGTTAATGGCAGAGGAGATTGAAAAGACCCGTAGACGGGTAAATGCTCTGGAGTATATGACCATTCCTCAGCTGGAAGAAACCATCTATTACATCAAGATGAAGCTGGAAGAAAATGAACGTGGAGAAATTACGCGTTTGATTAAAATCAAAGATATGGGTTCATAAAGAGAAGCGTAGTACAGCCACTCTATTTGCCTTCTATCTAAATAAATACAAAATACGACAAAAAAAGAGTCTGAAGGACGGCAATCCTTCGACTCTTCTTTGTTTACGAGAATAACCAGTAGCTGATTAAAAGTACCCCTAAAACAATTCGATACCAGCCAAAAACAGTAAAGTCATGTTTTCGAATATAGTTAAGCAGGAATTTAATGACGACAACTGAAACTAGGAAAGCAACAGCTGCCCCTACTAACAGAATAAAGAATTCAGAGAAGTTAAACAGATTTCCCTTCATTAAATACTTAACAATTTTTAGGAAGCTGGCTCCAAACATAACAGGAATTCCCAAGAAAAAGGAGAATTCAGCTGCAACATAACGGGAAGCACCAATCATAATGGCTCCTAAGATTGTAGCACCGGAACGTGAAGTTCCAGGAACTAAAGATAATACCTGAAAGAAACCGACAATAATTGCTGCTTTATAAGTGAATTGGTTTAAGCTGGTACATTTTGGCTTTTTGTTTTTATTTTGTCTCTCAACAAGAATAAATCCGATACCATAAACAATCAGCATAATAGACACAGTTACAAAGTTATGAAAATGGGCATCCAGCCAGTCATCCATCAGAATGCCTATCACGCCTGCCGGTACACAGGCAACCAGAACTTTCTTCCAAAGTTCCCAAGTGTCTTGTTTTTCTTCTTCGGTTTTTGTTTTGGCAAAAGGATTTAGCTTATGAAAATACAAGACAACAACGGCCATAATAGCACCTAATTGGATAACAACATTGAACATTTCCATAAAATCAGCACTAAGGTTCATTTTGATAAATTCATCGGTTAGAATAAGATGTCCTGTGCTGCTGATTGGAAGCCATTCAGTGATACCCTCGATAATTCCAAGAATAATTGCTTTCCATAAATTAGATAACATGAGTTCATTCCTTTCTATATAAAAATAGATACATGTATAGTATACCGTTAAGTGGAAAAAAAACCAACCAACTATAGATTACATGTATTAAAATTTTAAGTAATTTGTTTTAATTGTGTTTTTGCAGATGTTTTTCTATACTAGAAACAAGGGGGGCTATACTGGAGGAATAGAAATGTATAGACCATTATCAAAAAATGCAGCAGACGCGAGAAACTCATTTTATGCTGTTGCTGACGGAACAGCAGTAAAGATTAATGAAGTGGCAGATCCAGTGTTTTCACAAAAATTATTAGGGGACGGCTATGCCGTTTTTCCGGAAAACGGCATCATTCATGCGCCTGTTTTCGGCAGAATCATTAGTATCTATAAGACCAAACATGCAATGAATTTACGAATGGATAATGATGTGGAGATTTTGCTTCATATGGGAATTGATACGTGGGAATTACAGGGATTTCCTTTTGATTTGAAAGTCACAGTAGGGGAATTAGTAACGCCTCAAATGGTTGTCGCAGAGGTGAATCTCGATGAGTTGAAGGAGTTTGGAAAAGAAACAGATATGATTGTTGCGATTACATCAAATGACGAAGCAAAAAAGTTTGTCATGAAAAAGTCTGGTAAAGTAAAGGTTGGAGAAAAAATAGGAGAAATCATTGATTGATAAAAACCAAATACATAGAATGGATGGATTTACTGTAGACTAATCAGATTGAAACGATAATCAAAGAAACCGGATGATTTTAATGATTACACTATTCCATAGTTTAACTAATCATTTATTCAAATAGCGAGAGTGGAGCACTGGTCAATTTGGCAAGTGCTTTTCTATTTTTATTTTTGTGAAATTTAATTTTACTAATAAGATTATTTTTTTGATTATACTTGAAATTTTATTTCAATCGATATATAATGTAAGCGTATTAAAGAGGAGGCAGCAGTTTATGTATGGAATCTCTATATTTTTAGGAGAGGGTCTGACAGAACAGAAGATTAAGTATATTCAAGAGTTACGTGAGATTGGTTTTAGAGGAATTTTTACATCACTTCATATTCCCGAAGATGATGCTTCATTATACCTGGAAAGACTCAAAGCTCTTGGCAGGGTTGCAGCTTCTGAAGGAATGAAATTAATGGTGGACATATCCGGGGCTACGTTGGAACGGGCTGGTTTATCCACTAATCGAGTCAATGAAATTTTAGCGCTGGGAGTAACTGGGTTGCGAATGGACTACGCAATCTCTAATAAAGAGATTGCTGAACTGTCTCATCAGCTAACTGTTGGTTTGAATGCCAGTACCATTACTGCTGAGGATATTGCTGAACTAAAGAAATATGAGGCAGATTTTTCCAGCTTTGAAGCTTGGCACAATTATTATCCCCGACCAGAAACAGGTTTAGATAAAACAATGTTTGTAGAAAAAAATCGTTGGTTGAGTGAAAATGGTTTTGAAATTTTTGCGTTTGTTCCGGGAAATAGAGAATTGCGCGGTCCTCTGTTTGAAGGACTACCGACTTTAGAAGAACACCGGGGACTCAATCCGTTGGCTGCTGCACTCCAATTAAAAGAACTGGCAGTTGATGCAGTTTATATTGGCGATCCAGAGATTGATTTCCGAACGATTCGACAATTTGAAGGTTATCTGAGTCAAAAACAGCTGATTTTGGAAACAGAAGATGTAGGCAGCCGTTTTTATGAATATGTTTTAGGCGAACACACCAATCGGCTGGATGCAGCAAGAGATGTGATTCGCAGTGCAGCTGCGCGTTTTAGACAAATCCCTGTAATTGAGCCTGAAATTATTAGAGAACGGACATTAGGACTAGTAACTGTAGACAACAAAAAATATGGTCGATATATGGGGGAAATACAAATCATTCGGAAGTATCTTCCGAAAGACGAGAAAGTGAATATTGCCGCTGAGATTGCTGCTTTGGATAAGTCGTTAGTTAGTCAAATTAAAGGCGGAGTGAAATTTAAATTAGTTAAGAAAGGATTTTTAACAAATGAACTTAGATAACTTGACAACTGAGCGAAGAAATACAAATACGATGAACTTAGATGAGCTAACAGTAAAAGAAGCGTTACTCAAAATGAACGAAGAGGATCAAAAGGTAGCTTTGGCAGTCAAAGAAGCATTACCTGCTATTGAAGTAGTGGTAGAAAAAATTATTCAAAGCTTTAAAAAAGGCGGTCGTCTTGTTTATCTTGGTGCAGGAACAAGTGGTAGACTAGGTGTTTTAGATGCAGCGGAATGCGTACCGACTTTTGGTGTTTCACCAGAAATGGTTCAGGGACTAATTGCTGGTGGTGAACAAGCGATGACTCTTGCCGTTGAAGGCGCAGAGGATTCTCAAGAGCTTGGCAGGCAGGATCTAATCAATCTTCATTTGACAGCAGAGGATTATGTAGTAGGTATTGCTGCCAGCGGACGGACACCGTATGTCATTGGCGCACTAGAATATGCCAATGAAGTTGGTGCAGGAACAGCTTCGTTAGCCTGCAATAAGCATGCTGAAATCAGCCAATATGCACAGTCAATTATTGAGGTTGATGCTGGACCGGAATTTTTGACTGGCTCGACTCGTTTGAAATCTGGTACTGCTCAAAAGTTGATTTTGAATATGCTGTCAACGGTTTCGATGATCGGAATTGGTAAGGTTTACGGTAATCTGATGGTTGATGTCAAGCCAACCAATGAAAAGCTAGTGGAACGTTCTAAGCGGATAATTATGGAAGCAACTGGCTGTAAATATGAGGAAGCTGCTGATTACTTTAATAAAGCCGATAAGAATGTCAAGTTGGCAATTGTAATGATTTTAACTAACTCTTCAAAAGAAGAGGCAGAAGAAAAATTAATTAAAGGCAATCATTTTATTAAAAATACAATTTCTTAATCAAGGAGGAAAAGAGAATGGCAGAGGAAAAAATTCAACGAATCGCCAGAGAAATCTATGAAGAAGTAGGCGGAATGGGTAATGTGGAAAAGCTGCGGCATTGTATGACGCGTGTCCGGATGGATATTCGGGACTATGATAAAGTCGATTTGGAAAAGTTGAAGGCGATTGACGGCGTTATGGGGGTTGTTGAAGACGACACATTACAAGTAGTTATTGGACCAGGAACAGTCAATAAGGTTGCACAGGAAATGGTGGACATTGCCGGCGTAAAGCTGGGAGAGGAATTTCCTGCTTCTGAACAGACAGAAGCTATCTCCGGAAAATCAGGAAAAGAACTTGTTGAAGAAAAAGCAGCACAAATGAAGGCTGAACAAAAAGAAAAGCACAAAAGTAATTCTCCATTTAAAGCCATTTTAAAATCTATTTCTAATATTTTTGTTCCGCTAATTCCAGCATTTGTAGGCGCCGGAATTATTGGCGGCATTGCTGCGGTTATGTCCAACCTGATTGTTGCAGGAGACTTAGCTGCTTCGTGGCAGCAGTATGTGGATGTACTGAATATCATCAAAAACGGAATTTTTGCTTATCTGGTTTTATATACAGGGATTAATAGTGCCAGCGAGTTCGGCGCTACTCCAGCTCTTGGCGGAGTTATCGGCGGCGTAACAATGCTGACAGGGATGAATCCTGATGCACCATTGCCGAACTTATTTACTGGTGGGACGTTGTCAGCAGGTCAAGGGGGCATTATTGGTGTTATCTTTGCGGTTTGGTTGCTTTCTTTATTGGAAAAACAACTGCATAAGGTAATTCCGGATTCAATTGATATTATTATTACTCCAACGATTACGTTGCTCGTTATCGGTTTGACTACTATCTTTCTAATTATGCCGATTGCTGGTTTTATCTCAAATAGTCTAGTTGGAATTATTAATACTGTTTTGCAAACTGGCGGAGCATTTGCTGGTTTCGTGCTGGGGCTGACTTTCCTGCCAATGGTTATGTTTGGTCTACATCAAATTCTAACACCGATTCATATGGAGATGATTACTCAAACTGGACAAACTTTACTGCTGCCAATTCTGGCTATGGCTGGTGCTGGGCAAGTAGGTGCAGCAATTGCGTTATGGATACGCTGCAGAAAAGATACGAAGCTTGTGGAAATGATTAAAGGAGCACTTCCCGTCGGTATTCTGGGAATTGGTGAGCCGCTAATTTACGGTGTGACATTACCATTAGGTCGTCCTTTTATCACAGCCTGTATAGGCGGAGGAATTGGCGGAGCTGTAATCGGGGCATTTGGCAATGTTGGAGCAATTGCTATTGGACCAAGTGGTGCTGCATTAATTCCGCTGATTGCTAATAATCAATGGCTGGCTTATGTTTTAGGTTTGCTGGCTGCATACGCTGGCGGTTTTGCAGCGACGCTCTTCTTTGGGATTCCAAAGGATATGAAATAAATAGCAGAAAAAGACGAGAAAAATTTTCTTGTCTTTTTTGTTAAAGAAGCAAAAATATATATTATAATAGAGAATGTGGAATACATCATTTAATGAAAAAAAGAATGGGGAGTGATTAGAATGAAGCAGAATATTATTTTGTCAATTAAAGATTATCGAGCACAGCTGCCGAAGTCAGAACAGAAGATTGCAGACTATATTTTGGATAATACGAATGAAGTGATCACTTTAAGTGCGCAGGAGCTGGCAAAAAAAGCAGCTTCTAGTCCTGCGGCTATCATTCGATTTTGTCACTCGATAAATGTTAATGGGTTTACCGAATTGAAACTTCTGCTTTCTGCAAATTTGGGCTCAATGGCAACAGATATGTATACAGAAGTGGAAAAGGATGAATCTGTAGAGGCAATCAAGCAGAAGCTGAACGTTCGTTTTGTTCATGCAGTGGAGCGCACAGCAGATCTTTTAGATGAAAGGAATATAACTGAAGTGTTTGAGCTGATTGAACAGGCCGAACTGATTTTTGTTTATGGTTTAGGCGCGTCTTCTTTAGTCGCTCAGGATATTCATCAAAAGTTTACCAGACTTGGAAAAAATGTATTCTGTACACTGGATCATCATTTATTTGCTTCAGCTATGGGAACGACAAAGGGAAAAAGTCTATTTATTGCGGTATCCAATTCTGGAGAGACAAGGGAACTGATTTCTCTATTGAGTATTGCTGCTGAAAATGGTATCCCTACCATAGGAATAACTCAAAATGAGCAGTCAACGGTTGCGAAATACAGCGATATTGTCTTGCTAACAGCCAAAGGCGAGGAGGCACCGCTGAGAAGTGCGGCGACAGTTTCACTGATTGCACAGATGTATGTAGTTGATGTTTTGTTTTTCCTTTATGCATCCAGTAATTATGATGAGACGTTGGAACATATTCAGCAGTCCAGAAAAACGGTTGGTCAGCTGAAACAATAACAAATGGAACAAGACAAAAAGGCGATAGGAGGAGAAGGGAACATCCTCTTATCGTCTTTTTATTTCTGTTCTACACTCTTTTACAAGAAGAATTTGAAACAAAGCCAGTTAATTTTTGCTCCAAGTTCTACGATATTTAACTTATAGAAGATTTTTTTCGGTTAGTTCTTTTTTTCCAGCTTCGATGTAGCTCAAATCATTGATTTTATCAATCGTAAAGCTCCCGTTATTATAAAGAAGCGTCGTAACGCTGCCGTTTTCCAATCCCATCTGCATAGGAAGAGAGTCGTCGATGAGGGAAAGCAAAAAGGAGATTGTTAACCCGTGAGAAACGATCATCACGTTGCCCCCACCGTTTTTTTCACGGCGGTGTGCAATATCCTCAAAGCCGTTCCATGTGCGTTCACGAATCTTTTCGTAAGGTTCTGCCCAGTCAGCCGTATCAGCTGCCATGATAGCGCTGGCTAATTCTTCATACGTAATGGATTTGGACATCATTTCTTCATAATTTTTAAACGCTAAAATTCGAGGAACTACGCCCCATAATTCCCCATCATAGCCGCCGTCCAGTGAACCAAAGCACCATTCACGAATCCGCTTGTCTGTACGGTAGGGAAGCTGCTCGCCGTGAGAATGCTCCTGTAGAATAATTCGCGCTGTCTGCATAGCACGTCCGCTGTCGCTGGAGTAGGCCTCTTCAAAAGCTACGCCCTTCAATCCAGCTCCCAATTGATGAATTACTACCTCTCCTTCTGCAGTCAGAGGGGTGTCTGACCAGCCCTGAGTTCTCCCAATTGTGTTAAACATTGTTTTTCCGTGGCGGATGATATAAAGCTTTGTTTCTGTCATACGTTCACCTCATTTATATCGTTTACTGAAAAAAGGGATTTGTTTTCTTCTCATGACCAATAGTTGTTGCTTCACCATGCCCTGAATACGCTGGAAATTCATCTGGTAAAGTAAACAGATAGGTTCTAATGCTATGCAGGAGCTGTTCCTGATTGCCGGTCGGCAAATCAGTACGGCCAATACTGCCTCGGAATAACGCATCCCCAGTCACTACAAAATCATCAAAGATAAAACTAACGCTGCCAATTGAATGACCGGGTGTCGGCACAACGGTGAAGGACATGCCGCCGATGGTATAGTCTTTCATTTCAAATTCATATTCAGCAGGCTGAACGACGATATCAGGCAAATCGTCATGACGTGCTAAACCAGATAGATTCATTTGCGGGTTAGATAACCAGTCTTGCTCTAATGGGCTGACGTAAACTGGAATATCAAATGTTTTTCGTAATTCTTCAACAGCACCGATATGATCGTAGTGAGTATGCGTCAAAAGGATAGCTAGAGGCGTTTTGTTGATTTTACTAATGGCATCAAGCAGCTTTTGTGCCTGCGCACCCGGGTCTACAATCAGCAGCGATTTGTCGTTATAAATAAGGTAACAGTTTTCTTCAATGATACCTGTTTTAATTTGTTCAATTTTCAACATAAAAAAATCAGAACCTTTCTTTTTCGTAGTCTCAGCTTTAATTATACAACAACTTTTTAGCGAGGGACAAAGTTCGGTACTAAAAAATCTTAAGGACTGGAAGAAAAAAGCAAGGATTTAAAGAATTCCTTTGACAAAGCTCTCAAAATGATGTAAATTATCATGGGCGCCGAAAAAAGACGAACAATTATTTTATAATTGCTGTTCTTTTTACGTATTTTAAGCCTAAAAAACTATTAAAAATGCTAGGAGATAGTAGAATGAAAGTTTTTGATTATGAAGATGTGCAGTTAATTCCGAATAAATGTATTGTAGACAGCCGCTCTGAATGCGACACAACAGTGCAGTTAGGTAAGCATCAGTTTAAAATGCCAGTGGTTCCTGCAAATATGCAGACAATCGTTGATGAAAAAATAGCAGAATTTTTAGCAGAAAAAGGTTATTTCTATATTATGCACCGTTTTGATGAGGAAGCACGTATTCCTTTTATCAAACGAATGAAGGAAAAGAATCTGATTACATCCATTAGTGTGGGTGTTAAAGAAGGGGAATATGCTTTTGTTGAAGAACTAGCTAAACAGCAGTTGATTCCTGATTACGTAACAATTGATATTGCCCATGGGCATTCAAATGCAGTGATTCAGATGATACAGCATTTGAAAAAACATATTCCGGATACCTTTGTGATTGCAGGAAACGTAGGTACGCCTGAAGCGGTTCGCGAGCTTGAAAATGCTGGTGCAGATGCGACAAAGGTCGGGATTGGTCCTGGTAAGGTCTGCATCACAAAAATCAAGACTGGCTTTGGTACTGGCGGCTGGCAGTTAGCGGCGCTGCGCTGGTGTGCAAAGGCAGCACGTAAACCGATTATTGCAGACGGCGGTATTCGTACACATGGAGATATCGCTAAATCCGTTCGTTTCGGGGCAACTATGGTTATGATTGGTTCTCTATTTGCAGGTCACGAAGAATCTCCGGGAGAAACCAAGGTAGAGAACGGTGTTGTCTACAAAGAATATTTCGGTAGTGCTTCTGAGTTCCAAAAAGGAGAAAAGAAGAATGTAGAAGGGAAAAAAATCTGGCTGCGCTACAAAGGCAAACTAGAAGACACCCTAGTTGAGATGCGCCAAGATTTACAATCCTCTATCTCTTATGCCGGCGGGAAAGATTTGGAAGCCATCCGCAAAGTGGACTATGTTATTGTTAAAAACTCTATTTTTAATGGAGATACAATCTAATAAAGTATTAACTATTAAACAGTAATTTGTCTTTTTTTGACAGGTTGCTGTTTTTTCTATTTTCTTTTCTTTTTTTACTTTACCTGTCGTAGTAATTGTGCTATTATAATTACAACGACAGACGTAGTACGTTAGATGAAGTAATTTAGGAGGTGATTCAATGATTGGCAGTGATGCAATCAGAGGATACAATGACACGTTCATCTTGACGATTCTTTTAGAAGGTGATTCGTATGGTTACGAGGTATCTAAACGTATCATGGAGGTTTCAGAAGAGAAATACTCGATAAAAGAAACGACGTTGTACTCAGCATTTACCCGTTTGGAAAAAAATAAATTCATTGAGTCTTATCCAGGACAGGTCACTCATGGTAAGAAACGAACCTATTATAAGATCACAGAATCTGGCAAAATTTATCTGGAAGAAAAAAAAGAAGAATGGCTGCTGACGAAGAAGGTCGTCGAACGCTTTATCAAGGAGGAAAAATGATGAAAACAATTCGAGAGTACATAGAAAGCCTATTTTTAGGGATTGAAGGAACACCACAAGTGTTAAAACTAAAAGAGGATTTGCTTGCAGGGGCGGAGGATCGATACGAAGATTTGAAGAATCAGGGGAAATCAGAAAATGAAGCAATTGGAGCCGTTATCTCCGAATTTGGAAATATTGATGAGCTTCTGGAAGAAATGAATCTAAAAAAAGAATATCGAGATGAAATTGGTCATGATGTCGATGAAATTACTATTGAAGAAGCAGAAACATTTTTAAATGTTCAGAAAAAAGGAGCTCTTTTTATCGGGATTGGCGTTGCTCTTATTTTAATTGGTTCAGCTATATTTTTTGGAATTTCAGGTTGGTATGGTGAACGGGTTGGAGAGATGTTTGGGATTATCTTCTTATTTTTAGGTGTCGCTGCAGGAGTTCCGCTATTTATCACTGCAGGAACAAGTATGGGAAATAATCGCAAAGAATTAGATGATCGTTTGATTCCAATTCAAGTGAAGCGACTGGTTGAAAAGAAAAAAAAGAGCTTCCAGCGTTCTTATGTGTTTAGTATTTCAGCTGGGGTGGTATTTTGTATTATCTCTGCAACCCCAGTAGTAGCCCTTTCGGCATACAGTGATTCGGATCGATATACTATGCTGGGGTTAGGTTTAACATGTCTGATTGTTTCAGCTGGCGTTTTTCTCTTCATCTATGCCGGTGTGATTATGGGTAGCTTTACTCAACTGTTGAAACACAAATACTTTATTTCAGACGAAGATAAGCTAGGACCGCGTGCGAAAGAAGAAAAGCGTAAAAAAAAACCATATTTTTGGCAAATCGTTGAGCGAGTTTACTGGCCGATAGTCGTGATTATTTCACTTTTTGAAGCGTTTGTAGTTGGAAATTGGACGACTTTCTGGATTGTTTATCCAGTAGCAGGGATTTTATTTGGTATTCTGGAAAGTATTTTTACTAGTAAAGACAAGTGGTAATTTAGAAAATCAGTAAAATATGAAAACAAGAATTTAGAAAAAAGCAAAAAAGACGGAATAGAAGATTCAAGTGCTCAAAATGAGCCTGTTTCTATCTCGTCTTTTTTAGTTTATCTGAAAATCGTAGTCATTGCTTTTTTTAACGGGAAATAAGCAAATGAAACAATGACGATTGTGGTTATAACGTTTAGGACAGTGGCTAAGAGCATTGAGGTGGCACTGGAAAAGGCTAAGGTAAAGCTGCTGCCGGCAAACATAGCTAGCGCAGTATTTTTTAGCTGAGTCATAATGATTTTGGCAACACCAGTCATGACAGCGACAGTAATCAGCTTTTTAAAGCTGTCGATGTTGTTGTTAAATGCCATTATAGTCAAAGCCGCCGCACCGCCAACAATAAAGCTTTCAACAAAAAAGTAGGGTGCTTCAGCAGCAAAGCCGTTCATCAAGTCGAAAATGGCAAAGCCTAAACCGCCCGCCAAGGCGCCTCTCGTATACCCTAGCAGTAAGACTGCCAGCAACAGGACTGAATTTCCTAAATGAGCGAAAGCACCAGTTGGCATAGGAATCTTAATCATTGTTCCCATAATAGTCAGCGCTGCAAAAAGGGCAATTAGCACAATTGAAAGTGTGGTATTCTTTTTAGTCATCCTTACACTCCTTCAATATCAGTCATTCGTTTTTCTGCTTGATTGTAAGCACCATGCCACACATGTCCTAAGAATGGATTGATTCGCTGACCGTTTTTAATTCCAGCGGCAACAAAAGCTTTAGCCGTCCGGACAGCTTTTTCTACAGAGAATCCTTTTGCTAATCCAGCAGCAATTGCTGCTGCAAAGGTACAGCCGGCGCCGTGGTTAAAGTCTGTCGAGATTTTTTCATTTTCTAATAAAGTAAAGTTTTCGCCATCATAGAAAAGGTCGGTCGCCTTTTCAGTCTGCAAACGATGTCCGCCTTTAATGACAACATAGTCAGGACCAAGCAGACGAATTTTTTTAGCCGCTTCTTTCATTTGTTCCACAGAGGTTAAATCGCCCATTTCAGAGAGAATTCCAGCTTCTACCAGATTAGGCGTAGTAATGGTCGCTGTTGGAAGAAGCAGGCGGGTCATCGCAGCTACATTTTCCGGCTGCAGCAGCTCGCTGGTTCCTTTACAAGCCATCACAGGATCAATTACAACATTATTCATGTGAAATTGATCAATATATTTTCTGGTAATTTCAATAGCTTCTACAGTTCCGAGCATCCCGGTTTTCATGCTGTCTAAGGCACCGTCGGCAAAAATCGTTTTTAATTGCTTATCTACAAGTTCAGGATCGATTGGCGTTACGGTATGGCTCCAGCCTTCATCAGGATCCATTGTTACGATGCTTGTTAGAGCGGAAAACCCAAAGGTACCATATTCCTGAAAGGTTTTTAAATCTGCCTGAATGCCTGCTCCCCCACTTGAATCAGAACCAGCCACAGTAAGAACTTTTTTAATCATTGTTATCCCCCTTTAGTAGTAAATGAATAAGTAGTTGTATTGTATCCTAGTCATTCATTGACAAAAACAGCCAATTGGATTATTTTTAACTCATCCAATTTTATTTGAAGGTGAGTATATGTGGGAGATAAAAAAAACAGATGGGCTGCCTTTTTATCAGGCAATCGTTGAACATATTTTAGGTCTAATAAAAAACGGAGAACTGCTTCCAGGTGAAAAGCTGCCGGCAGAAAGAAAGCTGGCAGATATGCTGGGGGTGAATCGTTCTACTGTGGTTCATGCACTAGAAGAGCTTGAGGCAATGGGCTGGCTGCTTCGAAAACAAGGGAGCGGCTCGTTTGTTGCTGAAGGAAAGTGGGGCATTACGTCAACGGCAAGAACAGACTGGCGAAGATATCTGGAGCAAAATGCCTTTAGTAAAACAGAACCATTTATAGAGCAGATGAAGCAGCTTCTTACTAAGGAAAATAATGAAGTACTTGATCTTTATACTGGAGAACTGCCATTGGAGCTAATTCCAGCCTTTGATCTTCCTTCACTTACGTGGAAGCAATTTTTGGAAGAAGAGCAGCAGGATGAGTTTGGCTATCAAGGGCTAAGAACAGCGGTTAGCCGTATGATTAAGCAGCAGTATGGATTTTTAGTGCCGGAGGAAAGTCTGCTCATTACTTCTGGAGCGCAGCAGGCGCTATTTCTGATTTTGCAGGTTCTCTTAACGTCTGGAGATAGTGTAGCTATAGAGGACCCGTCCTTCTTATACGATTTGCCCATCTTTCAAGCCGCAGGGATTCGGCTTTATGGTGTACCGATGGATGAAGACGGGATTGAACTATCGGCTTTGGAACAGGTCATCAGACAGCACAGGGTAAAAATGGTGATGGTTAATCCTTCGTTTCAGAATCCGACAGGAAAGGTCATGAGTCTGAAACGCAGGCAAGCATTAGTTGAGCTGTGTCAGAGCTATCAGATTCCTATTTTAGAAGATGATGTATTTGGGCAGATTAGTGAAGTATCAGGCAGCCAAATTCCGCCGCTCAAAAAACTTGACCCTGAAAATGTTCTTTATATCGGTTCCCTATCTAAGATATTAGGTTCAACAACCAAAATAGGCTGGCTAAGTGCACCGCCCTCTGTCAACCGGCAGATTGCGGAGGCACGAAAAATTATGGATTTTTCTTTAAGTATCTTTCCGCAACTATTAGCGGCTATTGCTTTGAATGATCCAGCTTTTGACAACCGGCTTTCTGAATTAAAAAAAGAGCTGAAAAAAAGAGAAAACAATGTCTATAGAATAATGAAAGAGCAGCCGCATTGGCAGGTTGAACGTCCCCAAGGTGGTTTTTACTTATGGGCAACCTTTAAACGAGGAAAGCTGAGTCAAAAAGAATGGCAATTTTTTCTGAAAGAAGGACTTCTTGTTGCACCAAGCTTTTTATTTGGGGCATCAAGAGAAAGTATACGAATTAATTTTTCCAGGGTATCAGAAGCTCAGCTGCCGGATTTCCAAAGAAAGATCACAGCAGTAACTGAAAAAATAGTGGCTAATCGAACAGCAAATATATGATTCAGCGTTGTTTTTAGAGCGTGTCTGAAAACACAGGCGGAGAATGACTATATAGACTATCTCTCAAAGATAAGCGGCGCTCATTTCTTTCAAGGAATAGTCATCGCAACAGTGTATACCATTCTGTTACCATACTTAAGTTAAGTAAACAGAACTGGCGACTCGCTTATGCGGCACATTACCAGTTCTGTTTGCCTAAAGACCTGCTAACAGAATGGTATGTAGACGAAAGTAAAAGTTATTTTTCAATCAAGAGTAGTAAAAATGATTACTCTGAAATGAGCTAGCTTGTGGTTGTGTTTAATTTCCACAATAATCACTGAAACATCCGAATGCCAATTTACTTTTCAGAGATACTCTAGTTAAAAGAGCAGGTTTTCAAAAATATTTTAGAAGCTTAGCGTTTAATCTGAAAAAGCATAATAAGCTTTTTATGTGAGAGATGGATAAATAGTATTACGGGGTATGCTAAAATAAAAAGTGAAATGAAGGGAGTGGTAGTAGATGAATGAAACAATTAAACTGTTAAAAAATCGAAGGACTCACCGCAATTTTGATGAGAACTACGAATTGCCGGAAGAGGAGCTGCAGTTAATAGTAGATGCAGCCAGACAGGCACCGAGCTGGATGAATGGTCAGTTTTACAGTATTTTTGTCATTCGGGATCTTGAAACAAGGAGACAGCTGGTAGAATGGAATCCGGGCAATCCTCATATGCTTGATAGCTCAGTTTTTCTTATTTTTACTGGTGATTTAGCTCGAACACGACAGGTAAGCGAGGAGTATGGAGTAGAAAATCATACTGGGGAAAGTGTGGAGCCGGTCTTGATTGCGACAACTGATGCCGCACTTGCGATGGAAAATGCCGTTATTGCTGCAGATAGTTTAGGTTTGGGCTCAGTGGTTGTCGGCAGCATTAGAAGACACAGTCGGGAAATCAGTGAACTGCTGGGGCTTCCTGAGGGAATGTTTCCTTTGTTTGGACTAAGTATTGGCAAGCCAATAGTAGAAATGGCGGTGAAGCCTCGTCTTCCCGAAGAAGCTGTTGTTCATTATGAAAAATTTTTACCTTATAGTTATTTGGTAATTGAAGAATATGATCAAATTATGGAAAAATTTGGCGAAGCAAGAGAAACGAAAAAATGGAGTCAAAAGTTCGCTGATTATTTTGCTGCTGAACCAGCATTAATTAGTGACCAGGTACTACGGATAAGTCGTTTACTGAAATAAGAAAGTCCCAGATGTTTTTTCACGGATTACTTTCTTAAGCCTTTGAGGAATGCTATACTATTAGAGAGTCAAAAACAAAGTCAAAAGAGGTGTTTATTCATGTCTTGGGAGCAAGTCTATGAACAGTGGGTAAGTGAGGAAAATTTACCGGAAGTCTTAAAAAATGAATTAGCAGAATTGAAAAACAATCCGGAAACATGTGAAGATGCATTTTATGCACCATTGGAGTTTGGAACAGCAGGGATGAGAGGAATCATTGGAGCTGGAATCAACCGCATGAATATTTTTACTATACGTCAGGCGACAGAAGGGTTAGCTAGATTTATGGATGCCCAGAATCTGGAAACGAAAAAAAGAGGAGTTGCTATCGCCTACGATTCTCGACATATGTCTCCTGAGTTTGCCATGGAGGCTGCAAAAACATTAGCTCAGCATGGCATTCCTGCCTATGTATTTGAGAGCTTACGCCCAACGCCAGAGCTTTCCTTTGCTGTTAGATATTTTAAAGCTTTTGCAGGAATCATGATTACTGCTTCTCATAATCCGGCTGCATACAATGGCTATAAGGTTTATGGCGAAGATGGCGGGCAAATGCCGCCAGCTGATGCAGATGCTTTGACTGCTTATGTACGTGAGGTAGAGAATCCGTTAAAAGTAGAAGTGTTGAGTGAAGAAGCTGCAAAAACAAGTGACTTAATTACTATTATCGGTGAAGAAGTAGATACAGCTTATTTGAAAGAAATGAAAGCTGTAACAATTAATCAAAATCTGATTGATGAAATGGGCGGCGACTTGAAGCTTATTTATACGCCCCTTCATGGTACCGGCAAAATGCTGGGAGAAAAGGCTTTGATGCAGGCTGGTTTCAAGCAGTTTATGCTAGTGCCGGAACAAGCTGTTGCTGACCCGGACTTTACCACAGTAAAATCACCTAATCCAGAGGAACATTCAGCGTTTGAATACGCAATTCGTTTGGGAGAAAAAGAAAATGCCGATTTGCTGATTGCGACTGATCCCGACGCTGACCGTTTAGGAGCAGCCGTTAGATTGCCAAACGGTTCATATGAGGTATTAACTGGAAATCAATTAGGTGCCATCATGATTCAGTATATTTTAGAAGCGCACAAACAGGCTGGAACGCTGCCTGAAAATGCGGTTGTTTTGAAATCGATTGTTTCCAGTGAAATGGCAACAGCAATTGCAGAAAAGTATCAGACTAAAATGGTTAATGTATTGACTGGCTTCAAATTTATTGCTGAAAAAATTGAGCAATATGAACAGGATCATTCTCAAACATTTATGTTCGGTTTTGAAGAAAGCTACGGCTATCTGGTGAAATCATTCGTTCGTGATAAGGATGCAATTCAAGCACTGGTTCTGCTTGCAGAAGTAGCTGCTTATTATAAGAAACAAGGTAAAACTTTATACGATGGACTTCAGGATATTTTCGCTGAATATGGCTACTTCAAAGAAAAAACAATTTCGGTTACACTTAGCGGAATCGAAGGAAGTCAAAAAATTAAAGAGCTGATGGCGAAATTCCGCAAAGAAGCACCAAGTGAATTTGCCGGAATTGCTGTAAGTAAAACAGAAGACTTTAAAGCATTGACCAGCCGTACGGCTGATGGTCAGGTGGAAGCACTGACTACACCTCCTTCCGATGTGCTGAAGTATCATTTAGCAGACGGCAGCTGGATTGCTATTCGTCCTTCAGGAACTGAACCGAAAATTAAGTTTTATGTGGCTACAGTGGCTGAAACACAGGAAGAATCGGACAATAAGCTGACTGCCTTTGAACAAGCCATCAACAAGATTACTGAATAATAAATCATTAGAAAAGTAAAGTGGCGGGGCAGGCGTTTAGACGGTTGTCCCAGCTTTTCTTTTCTATACGAATACTGTAAAATGACTTGAGTGCACAAGAAATTGTCAGCTTTTATTTTTTAGTACAGTCTAGCCAATTAAAAGCTGCAGCATAGAGAATAAGACAACAGCTAAATTTTTGTGAGATTTATATAGGCGATATTTTATGAAGGGAGTAATCGGGATGAATATTGGATTTATTGGAGCAGGACATATGGGCGGTGCAATGATTGAAGGACTGTTGAAAGCAGAAGCTGTCTCACCGAATCATCTTTATGTAAAAGGAGGATCCAGCGGCACAGCAGAAAAGCTGCAACGTAAGCTGGGATTTCAACTTGCTGATGACTATGCAGCATTTCAAGAATGCAAGGTTGTCTTCATTGCGACTGGTGCAAATATTGTTTTGTCTATTTTGAAGGAGCTATCTCCTTTTTTAGGAAAGGACTGTCTTGTAATTTCTGTTGCAGCAGGTCACACTGTTGCGCAGGCGCAGGAAGCTCTTGGGTCAGAAAAATATGTAGTACATGCGATACCTAATACACCTGTCAGCGTAAATGAAGGCATGATTGGAGTGGTCTACGGCAGCAACCTTCCAGAAGCAGAAAAAGAAACAGTAAAGGAACTGCTGGAAAGCCTTGGCAAAGTAACAGAGGTTCCAGAACATCTGTTAGCAACAGTAGGAACAGTTGCCGGCTGTAGTCCGGCGTTTGTGGACATATTTATGGAAGCTTTAGGAGATGCCGGCGTAATGGAAGGTTTGCCCAGAGCACTTGCCTATGAAATTGTCGAACAAATGGTTTTAGGTTCGGCTCGTTTGGCCATTGAAACCGGGAAACATCCTGGTGAGTTAAAAGATGGCGTTACTTCTCCCGGTGGAAGTACAATTAAGGGAGTAGCTGCTTTAGAGAAAAACGGGTTTCGCTACGCACTAATCGACGCTGTAAAGCAGGCAAACAGTTAAGGATAAAACTGCGGATTTGAAACGACTATTAGTTTGAAGAAAACTTTATCCTCAACTAATGGTGCTGTAGAAAAATAATTATATCTGATAGATTTATCAGAACCATAGAAAGAGTTGAGGTATATGGAATTAACGGAAGAAATCCAAGAAGTCAGTCAGCTGTATAAGGTTCTTAGCGATTCAACAAGACTTCGCATACTTCTTGTATTGAAAAAAGGGGAGCTGAATGTCACTGCTTTGGCAGGAGAACTGGCTATGGAACAGTCAGCAGTCTCTCATCAGCTAAAACTACTGAAACAAAATCGCGTCGTTAAATCAAGACGTGAAGGAAAAACAATCTATTATTCTCTAGATGATAATCATGTGATTGATATTTTGAACCAGACCTTTGAACATATTAGCCATCGTTAGTTCTTCATTTGCAGTTTTCTGACAATAGCCGATGTTTATCATGGCAGGAAACTGGTATTTAAGAGGGCATCAATACAATAATCTCATACTAGCTTTTTCTTTTAATTTAGTGAGAAATTAAAAGAAAAGGCTAGTTTTTTGTTTTACGGTTAGGTATACTAGAGACATGTTTTATGAGAATGAAATGAAATTTTTCTCATTTTATAACGTATTTGAAAGATAATCTTAGTGATTTCACTAAAAGCGATATTCTTTCAAAATAACGAGACCATCAATAAATTTGTACACTGGAGCTGAAAGAGTGGTGTTTTTACTTCTTAAGAACAGCGGGTTCTGCTATAGCTGCAGTAGTAATGGCACTTGGTGTTTTCTGATAGGTTCTAGTATCATCTATAAAAAAATTAGTTGGGGGAAGCACAATGAAGGAAAAATTGAAGATTGGCTTATTAGGTTTGGGAACAGTTGGTTCAGGTGTTCCGACAATCCTGCAGGAGCACAGTGAAAAAATCTCCCAAGTAACCGGAATGGAGATTGTTGTCAGTAAAGCCTTAGTCCGTGATGAAGCGGAAAAACAGTATCAATCTGAGCGGTTTGATATTGACTTAACGACATCGATAGATGAAATTATCAACGATGAAGAAATTAAAATCGTAGTGGAACTGATTGGCAAGGTTGAGCCGGCAAAGACATTTATCACCAAAGCATTGGAAAACGGCAAGCATGTTGTAACAGCTAATAAGGATTTGTTAGCACAACATGGCAGCGAACTAGTTGCCTTAGCTCAAAAAAATCACTGTGACCTTTATTATGAAGCTAGCGTAGCGGGCGGTATCCCAATTTTACGAACAATCGCTAATAGTCTTGCAGCAGACGATATTCAAAAGGTTCTTGGTATCGTAAATGGAACGACTAACTATATGCTGACAAAGATGGTTTCAGAGAAAAAGACGTATGATGCAGCGCTAAAAGAAGCACAGGAGCTGGGATTTGCGGAATCTGATCCGACAAATGATGTTGACGGGATTGATGCAGCGTACAAAATGGTTATTCTTAGCCAGTTTGCCTTCGGTATGAACATTAGCCTCGATCAAATAGATACAAGAGGAATTCGCGGCATTTCGTCAGATGATGTAGCGATGGCCTCTCATCTTGGTTATGAGATTAAGCTGATTGGCTCCTCTGAAAAAAGCAACGGCGGTATTGCAGCTGAGGTAGCACCTATGCTGGTAGCGGCTGCCCACCCGCTTGCTTCTATCAGAGACGAGTTCAATGCGGTATTTATCTACAGTGCAGGTGTGGGTGAGTCGATGTACTATGGCCCTGGTGCTGGAGCCAAACCGACAGCGACTAGCGTAGTCAGTGATATTATTACTATTGCTAAAAACATGCGTTTAGGAACAACCGGTCATATGTTCAATTCCTACCAGCATGAGACAAAACTGACTGATGCGGCGAATATATTTGGAAAATATTATTTTTCTATTGAAGTACCGGACAAGCCTGGTCAAATTCTATTGTTAACACAGCTGATGGCAGAAGCCAATGTGAGTTTTGACCAGCTGCTGCAGCAGAAATCGGATGGGGAAAGAGCGAAATTTGCAACGATTACTCATACAATTAGTAAAGCACAAATGCAGCAGGTTACTGCTGGAATTGAGAAAATAGCTGGGTTTAAATTATTGAATACGCTGAAAGTTTTGGAGGGATAATTTTATGTATGAAGGACTATTAAAAAAATATCAGGAATATCTGCCCATCACAGAAAAGACACCGATGCTGTCTTTAGCAGAGGGCAATACACCTTTGATTCCGCTACACAGCTTGTCAAAGGAATTAGGCATTACCTTGTATGGGAAATACGAAGGCTTGAATCCGACGGGATCTTTTAAAGACCGCGGAATGGTTATGGCTGTCGCTAAAGCAGTTGAAGACGGCGCCAAAGCAATTATCTGTGCCTCAACAGGTAATACAAGTGCTGCGGCTGCGGCGTATGCTACCCGAGCAGGCATCAAGGCTTACGTCATTATCCCTGATGGAAAGATTGCGATGGGGAAACTGGCTCAGGCGATTATCTATGGTGCAGATATTATTTCAATTCCAGGAAACTTTGATGAAGCTTTAAAAGCTGTGAGAGATATTGCCGAAACGGAAGCAGTTGCTTTAGTAAACTCAGTAAATCCTTACCGTTTGGAAGGACAAAAAACGGCTGCCTTTGAAGTTTGTGAGCAGCTAGGTAAGTCACCAGATGTTCTGGCGATTCCAGTAGGAAATGCCGGCAATATTTCTGCTTATTGGAAAGGTTTTAAAGAATGGCATGATGTACAGGGGACATTATTGCCGCGGATGCACGGATTTGAAGCTGAAGGAGCAGCAGCAATTGTTAAAGGTGAAGTGATTGAACAGCCGGAAACAATTGCAACAGCAATCAGAATTGGAAATCCGGCTAGCTGGAAACTGGCAGAAGCTGCTAGAGATGAGTCTAAAGGCTACATCGACAGTGTTACGGATGAAGAGATTTTAAATGCTTATCGTAAAGTGGCAGCGCAGGACGGCGTGTTTATTGAACCTGGTTCTGCTGCTTCACTTGCTGGGGTGATTCAGCATGTGAAATCAGGAAAAATCAAGCAAGGAGAAACAGTCGTAGCTGTCTTCACAGGAAATGGCTTGAAAGATCCGGATACAGCGATGACGGCTGTTGATGTTTCGATTTCAAAAATGAGTGATTTAGAAGAGATGCGTCTGCATCTGCGCAACGGAGTGGCTAATTTATGAAAATAAGAGTTCCGGCTACCAGCGCTAATTTAGGTCCAGGGTTTGATTCCTGCGGGATTGCTTTATCTCAGTACCTGTACATTGAAATCATCAAGGACGCTGAATTTTGGGAGATTGACCATTCTTTAGGAGAAGATATACCTAAAGATAAGAAAAATCTGCTGATTCAGACGGCGCTGAAGGTTAATCCGAAACTGTCACCAAAAAAACTAAAAATGACTTCAGATATCCCTTTGGCAAGAGGACTGGGCAGCAGCTCTAGTGTAATTGTAGCGGGAATTGAACTGGCAAACCGATTAGGGAATATGCATCTGTCTCAAAAAGATAAGGTACAGATTGCAACTGAAATGGAAGGACATCCAGATAATGTAGCACCGGCAATTTGTGGTGATTTTGTAGTGGCCAGCTATGTTGATGGAGAGGTTCGCCATGTGAAACACCATTTTCCAATGTGTGATGTGATAGCTTACGTGCCTAATCACGAACTTCTGACGCAAGAAAGTAGAAGTGTGCTGCCTGAAATGATGCCTTATCAGCAGGCGGTTCAGGCAAGTGCGATTGCCAATGTGATGATCGCCGCTATTCTGAACGGCAATTTGCCTTTGGCCGGGGTAATGATGGAGAAAGACCGCTGGCACGAATCTCACCGCAGCCATCTTGTTCCGCATTTGACAAATATTCGCGAACTAGCACATAAAGTCGGTGTATACGGTGCGTTTCTCAGTGGAGCTGGTCCAACTGTTCTTGTCTTGACACAGGAAGAAAAGACGAATGCGATGATTTCAGAGCTTGAAAAGCTTTCAGAAGACGCTTCGATTCATTTGCTTTCCGTTGATCAGGAAGGGGTTCAGGTGTTTTAACATCAGAAGGAGCTTGGCACATAACTCAATATGAAGTGCGCCCCTAAGTTAGAGCCGAAAATCTAACTTAGGGGTTTTTAGTATCTCGCTGTTGATTCGGATTCTAAATGAGGCAAAGTTTGGATATTTAGTTATGTCCCACTCACTTCACTAAAAATAAAAAGAACGGAATTAAACATGCAAAAGCATCTAATCCGTTCTTTTTTTTAGTTAATCTTCTGTAGTGAAGTAGCTGTGATCTTCAAGATGAAGAGCGCTTAGAATCATCGCAGCAGTTTCTTCAATTGAAAGAGAAGCAACGTTAATCGTTACACAACCTAATTTTTTATATAAATCTGCTGCATACTCCAATTCTTTGCGAATTTTTTCAATATCAGAATAAGACGTGTCGGCAGGCAGACCATAAGCACGCATCCGTTCTTTACGGATACCGTTTAAGATATCTGGATCATTAGTTAAACCAACAACTTTTTTCGGATCAATTTCCCAAAGCTCGTTTGGCAGATGTGCTTCCGGAATTAACGGCAGATTCGCTACCTTCAGATTTTTATTAGCCAAGAATAAGCTTAACGGTGTTTTTGACGTACGGGAAACACCAAGAAGAACAACGTCAGCCTCTAGGAAGCCTCGGGGATCTTTTCCATCATCATATTTTACAGCGAACTCCATCGCTTCAATACGGTTGAAATAATTTTCATTCAAATGATGCAAAGCTCCGGCTTCACCGCTACGCTGAATACCAGTGAAACGTTCAATTTCTTCAATTGGAGAAGTTAGAATATCAAAATGGTAAAGAGCATTCTCTTCAAAAAATTCATGTGCGATTTTAACCAAATCTTTACTAATAATCGTATGAAGAATCATTGCATTTTCATTTTTGGCATCTTCCAGTGCTGCTTTTAGTTTTTCCTCTTCTTTAACAAATGTTTTTCTGTATAAAGAAAAATCTACGGTTGGAAATTGTGCCATAATCGCCGCTGCGAGCTTTGACGCAGTTTCACCGGCAGAATCAGAGATTACAAATATTGTGACTGTTTTTTTGTCATTATTTTCCATTAAAAACGACCTTTCTTGATTTTTTAATGACTTTATTATACCATACAAGCCAAGAGTTAGTTCGTAATAATTTTGATTTGAGAAGGAGCATAAAAAATGGCGCAGACGAAGTCCCAAGTAGCAGAAGCACTTGAAGTCATGAAAACTCATGGATTAAAATATACTAAAAAGAGAGAAGCGATCATTGCCTATCTCATTAAACGCAATCGCTATATCTCTGCTAAAGAAGTTTACGAGTTCATGAACAATGAATACAAAGGCATCAGTTATGATACGATTTATCGGAATCTTCACGATTTTGAAGATATGGCGCTGCTGGAGACAACAGACTTAAATGGAGAAAAGAAGTTTCGTTTCCACTGTAGTCATGATATGGAGCATCACCATCATTTTATCTGTGTGGTATGTGGCAAGACCAAAGAAATCCATATGTGCCCAATGACCTTTTTCGAGGAACAACTAAATGGCTGCAGTATTGAAGGACATCGCTTTGAAATTTTAGGAAGATGTGAAAACTGCCAATAATTTTTCAGAAAAATTTGTCTAAAATTATTGAATTGTCAAAATATTTTTGTCAATTTTCGTTGGAGAGGTTGACGATAAAATCTGCATTAGATATAATGTAAAAAGGACAGTATTTTATTTATAAGAAATACATTTATAAATAAGAAAAACGGTTACTTTTTAAGCTCGGAGGGAGGGAATTACAATGTCAAAAACTGTCGTTCGTAAAAACGAATCTCTGGATGACGCTCTTCGTCGCTTCAAACGTTCCGTTTCGAAAGCGGGTACTCTACAAGAATCTCGTAAACGTGAATTCTACGAAAAACCAAGCGTAAAACGTAAGAAAAAATCAGAAGCTGCTAGAAAACGTAAAAAATTCTAGTTTCTGATGAAGTGGAGCTGGTTGTATGTCATTATTGACAACGTTGAATGACGATATTAAAACAGCGATGAGAGCTAAAGATAAAAGTGCTTTAGGTGTTCTTCGCTTGTTGAAAGCCGCCATTCAGAATGAGCAGATCAAAGTAGGCCGTGATTTGAACGGAGGAGAAGAGTTGGCTGTTTTGTCTCGAGAGATGAAACAGAGAAGAGACTCTTTGGTAGAGTTTGAAAAAGCGGGACGAGAAGATCTTGCAGAAAAAGCAAAGATTGAAATGGCAATCGTTGAGAAATATCTGCCTGAACAGCTTTCTGAGGACGAAATCCGCAAGATTGTTCAGACAGCAATCGATAAAACTGGTGCCACCTCCCAAGCAGAGTTTGGGAAAGTTATGGGACTGGTAATGCCGCAAGTCAGAGGCAAAGCCGATGGCGGGTTGGTAAATGCAATTGTCAAAGACTCACTACAAAAGAACTGATCAAGAAATAAAGAGACTGGGGATTCTAGAATCCCCAGTCTCTTTATTCGTTGTCCTATACGGATTTTTAAAAGAGGATATCAGCCATTAAAAAACAGAAGGACATAGGCATTTGTTTCTGTAACTCAATTTAGTTGCTTTTGGTTCCTGTTGCGCAGTATAATCGTCAAGACTGAGGTAGCTGACGAGGTTTACTGTTTTGAATGTGGTTAAGCTGTGACAGTTCTAAACAAACGTTAAAAGAGAATGATAAAGTTTTTAATCCATTATGAGTGCTTCTTTTTTAAAGAGGAAGAATATGGTATTATTGTAGGGAATGTACGAAAAAAAGGAGCTGGAAATTTTTTGACGGAAAACGAAAATCAGGCAACATCTTTAGAAATAAAATTAACGGATATGGATGATGCAAGTATGCTTTTTGGTACGCATGACAAGCATTTGAAGTTTCTTGAAGAGAATGGTGCAGTCGTCATCAATACTAGAGGAGAAACCATTCAGATTATTGGCTTAGAAGAAAATGTTCATATTGTAGAGTCTGTCTTTCGGGCGTTACAGGAGCTAATCAAGAGAGGAATCAAGATTGGGACACCTGATGTTGTGACTGCTTTAAAGATGGCTAGGAGCCAGCAGCTGGATTCGTTTATCGCCATGTATGAAGAAGAGATTCTTAAAGACCACCAAGGGCGTTCAATCCGTATAAAAAATACTGGTCAAAAACGTTATATTGATGCAGTGAAGAATCATGATGTTGTATTTGGTATAGGTCCTGCCGGAACAGGGAAAACATATCTGGCAGTAGTGATGGCCATCGCAGCCTTAAAAAAGGGACAGGTTCAAAAGATTATTTTGACACGTCCGGCGGTAGAAGCAGGAGAAAATCTTGGTTTTCTGCCAGGTGATTTAAAAGAAAAGGTTGATCCTTATCTACGACCGGTTTATGATGCGTTGTATCAAATTTTCGGTGTAGAACATACCAACCGGCTGATGGAGCGCGGTGTCATCGAAATTGCTCCGTTGGCTTATATGCGAGGGCGTACATTGGATGATGCTTTTGTCATTTTAGATGAGGCTCAAAATACAACTGTCGCTCAGATGAAAATGTTTTTAACACGTCTTGGTTATCAATCCAAGATGATTGTGAATGGTGATACAAGTCAGATTGACTTGCCTAAAGGAGTTGTCAGCGGGTTAGTTCACGCTGAACGAACACTGAGACCTATCAAGAAAATTGCATTTATCCACTTTGAAGCTGGGGATGTAGTTCGTCATCCAATCGTGGCGGAAATCATTCAAGCATATGAAGAACAAAAGAAAGACTCTTAGCACTTCTGGAAAAGGAGGGATAATTAGTTGAAAATATGGTTGCTACAAATACGTGATAAACTGGGAAAAGCGTTTATTCCAGTGTTGCTGGTTGTTTTTTCATTACTTATATTCGTCATAATGTTTAGCAGCGTTCATGAAAAGAAAGTTGAAATTAAAGAAGGACAATTAGCTGAAACGACAATTAGAGCAAATAAAAATATTGAAAATACATATGAGACGGAGCAGAAGAAAAAGCTTGCTGAAGAGGCGGTTACACCTGAGTATATTTATCAGGAAGATACTGCTGGAATTCAGCATGAACGGGTAGAAAAGCTCTTTGAACTTGTTAATTCAATAAACGCTAAAATCGATAAGGACTATGAAAATAAAAAAACATCAGCTAAAAAAGATGAAACGATCCCTCAGCCAACAAATGAGGAACGGGTTGCAGCTTTAAAGGCAACTTTTGAAAAATTGACACAAGAAGAAATAACAATGTTTCAGTCATTTCCTAATGTGTTTTATCAAAATATATTCAATTTGACGGATGAACAGATTGCGACCGTTGAAACCGAAAGTCTGAAGCTGATTGATGATACTATGGAGGACCATGTCCGCGAGAGTGAATTAGCTGAGATTCGCCAGAAAGCAATCAATAAAATTCAATTTCTGGATGTAAGTTCTCTAATGCAGCAGGAGATTCGCTACGTTGTGAACGCTGGTATTGTTGCTAACGAATTTACAAATGAAAAGAAAACCGAAGAGCTGAAAAAAACAGCGCGTGAAGCGATTCAGCCTGTAATGATTTATCAAGGTGAAATCATTGTTCGTGAAGGAACACAGATTGATGCAAAAGCCATCGAAAAGCTGGAGCTGCTGGGAATGACGAATCAGAATCCGTCTATTTTTCCGATTGTTGCTCTGGGACTGACCATTCTCTTTCAGATAGCTGTACTGCTGTTCTTTACGAAGCAAATAACCTTAGAGCAGACACGTCGCTCCTTTGTTCTATTTTATGTGAGCGCAATGTCCTTGAGTATTCTGGTGATGAAATTCTTCCAGATTTTCCAAAGTGAACAGCTTTTGTATATTCCGCTGTTTTTCCCAGCTGCGTTTGTACCATTGGTACTTAGTTATTTTGTTAACCGGCGTGCTGGTATTTTATCTGGAGTCTTTCAGGTAGTCTTTGCACTGTTTGTGTTTTATGATTCCATTGGAACGAATATCTTAACTATTATTCTAGTATCCTATTTATTTTCAGGATTGCTGGCAGCTGTAGTGAATCGAAAACGAATCAGCCGGCAGGGCTGGACAGCAATGGTTTGGGTTGTGGCTTTTCCAGTAGGGATGGATCTTATTTTAACTATCTATCAGGGGATGTCCTTTGTTGATGGAAAAACCTGGACTCTGCTTATTTCGGCTTTTGCCGGAAAACTGCTGGCCTTTCTACTAACAATGGGGCTGCATCCGTATATTGAATTAATTGTGACGGATGACAGTATGATTGTGCTGAATGAACTGAGCAACCCTAATCATCCGCTTTTGAAGCAGCTTTTGGAGGAAGCACCTGGAACCTATCACCATAGCATGATGGTTGCAAGCTTGAGTGCCAATGCTGTAGCTGAAATCGGCGGGCGTTCGTTGTTAACACGAGTGGCTTGTTACTATCACGATATTGGAAAAATCAAGCATGCTAATTTCTTTGTGGAGAATCTGCCGTCAGGTGCTGAAAATCCACACAACTTTTTACTGCCGGAAGATAGTAAACAAATTATTTTTGGCCATGTTATTGATGGAGCAAAAATCTTAGAGGAATACAATATGCCGCAGATGGTCATCGATATTTGCCGCCAGCATCATGGAAAGACGTTAATGAAGTTTTTCTATATGAAGGAAAAGGAACGGAACCCGGATACACTGGAAGAAGATTTCCGTTATCCTGGTCCAAAGCCTCAGACGAGAGAGGCTGGTATTGTGAACATCGCTGATACTTGTGAAGCAGCAGTGCGGGCAATGAGCAATCCGACGAATGAAAAAATCAAAGAGTTTGTACATTCTGTTATTCAAGAACGTATTGCTGACGGGCAACTGGATGAATGCGGTCTGACAATGAAAGAAATTCGAATGGTTGAAAAATCTTTAGTAAATGGTCTGTGCAGTACCTTCCACTCAAGGATTAAATATCCAAAAATGAAGGACGAAGCAGAGAGAATGAAAGATGAACAAGAAAAGAGAGATGTTTAATGGACATTACGTTTATTGATGAAACTGAAAAAGTCTCTTCTGATCATTTGAGGGAAGTAGAAAATCTGCTGCAGTTTGCAGCAGATTTTCTGAATATTCCCGAGGATGCGGAGCTGTCTGTCACCTTCATGGATAACGAAGGTATTCGTGTAATCAATAGAGATTACCGGGGCAAAGATATGGCGACGGATGTTATTAGCTTTGCGATGGAAGAGGAAGGCGACGGAGAAATTCCAATCATTTTTGAAGATGAGGAAATGGAGCTGCCGCGCAATTTGGGCGATTTGATGATTTCGATTGAACGTACAGCTGAGCAGGCGGAAGAGTATGGACACACGTTTGAACGTGAGCTTGGTTTTCTAGCGGTTCATGGCTTTCTTCATTTAAATGGCTATGATCATATGACGGATGAAGATGAAAGAGAGATGTTCGGCTTACAGAAAGAGATATTGGATGCTTATGGCCTTAAAAGATAAACAAATCGAAAAAAATAAACATTTTATCAGTTCACTGGAATTTGCTGTTCAGGGAATTCGTACAGTGTTCAAAGAAGAACGGAATATGCGCACCCATGTAGTGATGGGAGGAGTAGCAGTGATTGCCGGCTTTGTTTTCCAGTTAAAAGCGATGGAATGGCTTTTTTTGCTATTAACAATTTTTCTGGTATTGCTTGTTGAAATTATCAATACTGCATTTGAAAATGTCGTTGATATGTGTACGGACTATCATTTTCATCCCATTGGAAAAAAAATCAAAGACATGGCGGCAGGTGCGGTTCTATTAACAGCGTGTTTCTCTTTACTTGTAGGAGCAATCATTTTTCTGCCAAAGCTATGGCAGCTGCTTATCCATTTTTTATAATCACTGACACTGAACAGATAGAAGGAGAGAACGAATGACTGAAACACACAAATCTGGCTTTGTAGCAATCGTAGGTCGCCCTAATGTTGGGAAATCTACCTTGCTTAATCGAATTGTCGGACAAAAAATTGCTATTATGAGTGATAAGGCTCAAACAACTAGAAATAAGATTCAGGGAGTATACACCACACCAGAGGCTCAATTGATTTTCATTGATACCCCGGGGATTCACAAACCGAAGCATCGATTAGGCGATTTCATGGTGGAAACTGCGTATAGCGCATTAAGAGAAGTAGATGCTGTTCTCTTTATGATTAGTGCCGATCAAAAGCGGGGAAAAGGCGACGATTTTATTATCGATCGTCTGAAGCAACAAAATACGCCTGTTTTTCTGGTGATTAATAAGATTGACAAGGTTCATCCTAATGATTTGTTGGCAATTATTGAAGATTATTCTAGCCAGATGGAATTTGCCGAGGTCGTTCCTATTTCTGCAACAGAAGGAAATAATACGGAACGTCTGATGGAAATTCTGGTTGAACGGATGCCGAAAGGACCGCAGTATTTCCCAGATGATCAAATCACGGATCACCCGGAATACTTCATTGTTTCTGAGCTGGTTCGTGAGAAGGTTCTTCTTCTTACAAGAGACGAGATTCCTCATTCCGTAGCTGTTGTTGTGGATTCAATGAAACGGGATGAAAATGATAAGGTTCATATTCAAGCAACAATCATCGTTGAACGGGATAGCCAAAAAGGGATCATCATCGGTAAAGGTGGAAAGATGCTGAAACAGATTGGGACAAAGGCGCGCCGTGACATAGAACATTTACTTGATGATAAGGTGTACTTAGAGCTTTGGGTAAAGGTTCAGAAAGACTGGCGGGATAAAAAAATCTATCTTCAGGACTTCGGTTATCGGGAAGAGGATTATTAAAGCCGGCTGTTGAGCTTCACTAGAGGATAGTAAGTATACAACAAAAGTATATGTAAAATAAAGCAGCAGCTGTAGGAGCCAAAAAGGCGTACGGCTGCTGCTTTATTCGCTGACTGATTCAGTTAGCTTGTTTAATTAGTTTACATTTAGACGGAACCAGTTTTTTAATGAAAAAATCATAGTTCCTATAAGAAGAAGCAATCCTACTACACTGAAAACAGGAGTAATCAGGCTGCCTAAAAAGACTGTTACAATAGAGATAAAGAAAAGCAGTAGTGCTGTGGGATTGGTAACAATTTCTACTGTCTGACCAGCTTGAACAGTGACGGGTGTACTGCCTAAATACCATTGATTTGCAGTTAACTGAACGGGCTCCTCGTTGTTTTCGATTTGATATTGTTGATTATTCTTTAAATGTGTAACTAATTTTCCGTTGGATTTCAAGGTAATCTTAGTTCCCATTCCAACAATCCCTGTATTTCTTTGTATATTTATTTTCATTTAAACAGCTCCTTAATGATTTATCGTCTATTCAGTTTGCTCTGTGTAGAGACATGATGGATAGAGCGACTAATAAAGTATACGGGGTTCTGAAATGAATGTAAATGCGTAACTGTTCTTTTATAGTAGTTTTTGCTAAAATGTATATGAATTTAGTTAGTGATAGAGGCTTAAAAAAAATAATTTTGTCTTCATCATGAAAAAAGGGCTATTTAGCATATAGGATTTCTAAATAAAATAGATAAAGTGAGGAGGCAGATGAGAAAATGGCTTTAGGTGAAAGCAAAGGACTGGTTTTATTTGCCAGAGATTATAAAGAAAAGGATAAGCTGGTAAAGATTTTTACAGAATCCTTTGGCAAGCAAATGTTTTTTATCAAAGGGGCTCATCGTAAAAATAATCCTTTAACTCCTGCAATTATGCCGTTTACTCAAGCTGTTTACATCGGTGATTTTAGAGAAGAAGGACTATCTTTTATCAACAGCAGTAAAGAAGTGACACCGTTTCTGGCGATTCAGCAGGATATTTTCCTCAATGCTTATGCAACCTATATTCTTAATCTTGCAGACACAGCAATTGAAGACCGCATCTATGATCCTAGCTTATACTCTTTTACGCTACAGGCACTACAGCTGATTAATGAAGGGAAAGATCCGGAAATCATTACAAATATATATGAAATTCAGCTGTTTCATCGATTTGGTATTTCCATTGACTGGATGAGCTGCCGGGTGTGCGGTCAGACAAAAGGCAAGTTTGACTATTCCTCTAAATACAATGGTGTACTATGTGAAGCTCATTGGCACATGGATGCCCATCGTTATCATGGGGATTCAAGAGCCATTCACTTTATTCGTCTCTTTTCAGCTGTTTCCTATGATAAATTGAATAAAATAGAGGTTAAGCCGGAAATAAAGCTAGAAATCAGAAAGATTATTGATGAGCTTTATGACGAGTATGTGGGAATCCATTTGAAAAGTAAAAAATTTATTGATCAGATGAAAAGCTGGGAGAACACCTTGAAGGAGCAGCGAAATGGAGACTAGCAATTATCTAAAAAAAGTTGTTTATAAAAAGCCAAAGCAACAAGACTTTCCCTTCAATCTATCAGCGCTCAACGATTTGAATGACCTTGTTTTTGACCAGCCGCTGACTTTTTTCGTAGGGGAAAATGGGACAGGGAAATCCACCGTGATTGAGATGATAGCCAGTTTGATGGGGATGAATATGGAGGGCGGATCACGGAATCAGCTCTTCTCCACTTATGAAGAAAACTACTCGCTGGCTGATGCTTGTCGTCCAGTACGGTATCCCAGCTACCCTAAGGATTTCTATTTCTACCGGGCAGAATCTTTTTATAATTTAATGACTGAAATAGAGGAAACGGATGCTTTTGGACCGTCTGTTTTTGAACGGGATCTTCATAGCTATTCGAGAGGAGAATCGTTTGTAGAGCTTTTAACAAACCGCTTTTTCGGCAAAGGCTTTTACCTGCTTGATGAACCTGAGACAGGTCTTTCGCTGAGTACCCAGCTGCAGGCTATGGTACTGCTGAAGGATTTGATTGATGCCGATTCTCAATTTATTATTGCCACGCATTCCCCTGTACTGCTGTTTTTTCCTAATGCTAAAATATATGAGTTTTCAGTCGACAGTATTCAGGAGAAGAAATTGAAGGAAACGAGAATTTATCAGGATTGGTCGATGATTTTTGAAAGAGAGCAGTATTTTTTCGAAAAACTTCTATCCGAATGAAAAATAATTTGACATCTGAAATTGAACGGCTTATTATGAATAGTAACGAATATGTACAATGAGAAAGAAGAGTAGAAAGATTTTCAGACAAGAAGCGATTTCGGGAGAGTGAAAGCCGGAAGCTGAACCTTTCGAAGGGCGCTTTTGAGTACAGTAAATGAAGCTGCTGATTTTTAATCAGAAGTAGGGTGGAACCGCGAATGACTTTTCGTCCCTATGTCTCTTTAGAGGCATAGGGACTTTTTTTATTTGTGCCACCTATACTCTGAAGGGGAGAAAGACAGTCAATAGGAGGAGAAAAAATGAAACAGAAATTAACTGTGCAAGACATGATTCTGACATTGCAGAAATTTTGGTCATCAAACGGTTGTATGCTGATGCAGGCATATGATACAGAGAAGGGTGCCGGAACAATGAGTCCGTATACATTTCTTCGTGCAATCGGTCCAGAGCCTTGGAACGCTGCCTATGTAGAACCTTCAAGACGGCCGGCTGACGGACGATATGGGGAGAACCCCAACCGCCTGTATCAGCATCATCAGTTCCAAGTGGTTATGAAGCCATCTCCGGAAAACATTCAGGAGCTGTACTTGGATAGTCTGCGTTTATTAGGAATTGAACCATTAGAGCATGATATCCGGTTTGTAGAGGATAACTGGGAAAATCCATCAATGGGCTGTGCTGGTCTGGGATGGGAAGTTTGGTTAAATGGTATGGAAATTACACAGTTCACGTATTTTCAACAGGTAGGCGGGCTGCCGTGTAAGCCAGTAACAGCGGAAATCACTTATGGTTTAGAACGATTGGCTTCTTATATTCAGGAGGTTGAAAGTGTTTATGATTTACAATGGACACAAGATGTAAAGTACGGTGAGATTTTTAAGCAGCCGGAATATGAGCATTCAAAATATTCTTTTGAAATTAGCGACCAGGAAATGCTTTTAGCTAATTTTGACAAATTTGAAAAAGAAGCGAAACGATGTATTGATGAGGATTTGGTTCACCCAGCTTATGATTATATCTTAAAATGCAGTCATACCTTCAATTTACTGGATGCCCGCGGTGCAGTATCAGTTACAGAACGCGCCGGCTATCTGGCACGGATTCGGAATATGGCCCGCTCAGTAGCCAAAATCTTTGTAGCAGAAAGAAAGAAACTGGGTTATCCTCTGCTTAATAAAACAGCTGCTGAGAAAGGAGCGGAATAATTATGGCGAATAATTTATTATTGGAAATTGGCTTAGAAGAAATGCCGGCTCATGTGGTGACACCAAGCCGGAAACAGCTGGAAGAGAAAGTAGTAAACTTTTTAGATGAACATAATTTAGGTTATGAATCTGTTCAGACTTTTTCTACGCCTAGACGTTTAGCCATCTATGTGACGGCGATTCCTGAAAGACAAGAAGACACGCAAGAAGAAGTCAAAGGACCTGCAAAGAAAATTGCTCAGGACGCTGAAGGCAACTGGTCCAAAGCGGCCGAGGGCTTTGTTCGAGGTCAAGGGCTGACAACAGATGCGATTACCTTTAGAGAATTAAATGGTGTTGAGTATGTCTACGTAACAAAATATGTTCATGGGCAAGCATCGAAAGAAGTCTTGAAAGGCCTAAAGGATGTTATTTTGAGCTTAACTTTCCCTGTGACAATGCACTGGGCGGATCATGAGTTTGAATACATTCGTCCAATTCATTGGATTGTCGCTCTTTTAGATGAAGAGGTCATTCCATTTACGATTCTTGATGTAGCAACAGATAGAAAATCAAGAGGGCATCGCTTCCTTGGGGATGAAGCAACATTTGCTCACGCAGATGAATATGAACAAAAGCTTTTAGAGCAATTTGTTATCGCTGATCCTGTTAAGAGAGAAGCGATGATTGTTGAGCAGGCAGAAGCTATTGCTGAAAAGAATCAGTGGACTGTAGCTTTGGCTGGTGATTTATTAGAAGAAGTGAATAATTTAGTGGAATATCCTACAGTATTTGTTGGCGGATTTGACGAAAAATATCTTTCTGTTCCTGATGAAGTTTTAGTCACATCGATGAAGGAACATCAGCGCTATTTTGATGTCCGCAATGAAAAAGGATTACTGCTGCCTCATTTTATCGCAGTTCGAAACGGCAACAATGTTCATCTGGAAAATGTTGTTAAGGGGAATGAGAAGGTTTTGATTGCCCGTCTGGAAGATGCAGAGTTCTTCTATAATGAAGATAAAAAATTATCGATTGATACATGTGTAAATAAACTAAAAAATGTAACCTTCCATGAAAAAATTGGCTCTATCTATGAAAAAATGCAGCGTACAGCAGCGATAGCCAAAATCATTGGAGAAAAAATTGGCTTAAACGATGAGGAGCTGACAGATTTAAATCGGGCAGCGCAAATCTATAAGTTTGATTTAGTTACAAATATGGTTGGAGAATTTCCTGAGCTACAGGGAATTATGGGTGAAAAATATGCCCTGCTGCAAGGTGAAAAAGCAGCAGTTGCACAGGCCATTCGCGAACATTATCTGCCGATTTCCAGTGAGGGTGAACTGCCAGAGTCGGCAATTGGTTCAGTTTTGGCGATTGCTGATAAACTGGACAGCGTCCTTACATTCTTTACAGTAGGAATGGTTCCTAGCGGTTCGAACGATCCGTATGCTCTGCGTCGTCAGACTTATGGCATTATTCGAATTATTGAGAACAAGGGCTGGCAGTTTCCGCTGGTTGAGCTTCAGGAAGAAATTGATCAGGAAATCAATGCAGATCAAGAACGTTTTGGAATTCAGCTAACAAGCGGTCAAAAGGAAGTTGTTGATTTTGTCAAAGCACGATTACGCCAGCTGCTTCTAACTAAAAATATTCGTCATGATATCATCGACGCGGTGATTTCAGCGAAACAAAAAGACATGATGAAGCTGTTTGCTTCAGCAATGATTATTCGTGAACATCTTAAGGATGAGGATTTCCGTCCTTCTATTGAAGCGTTGACTCGTGTATTGAATTTAGCTAAGAAGAGTCAGGAACTCGGTCAGAAAGATGTAAAAATCAATAAAGCGTTATTTGAAAATGAGACAGAGAAAGCTCTTCACCAAGCTGTCAATGAAGTAGAGGAAAACTTCAAAGGCAATACAATGGCGGAAAACTATCAAGCTTTGGTGAGCTTGAAACCGTTGATTGAAGCTTACTTTGATCAGACGATGGTCATGGTAGAGGATGAAGACATCAAAGCAAACCGAATTGCCGAATTAAACCGGATTGCTGAAATGGTGCTTTCCCTGGCAAGTCTTGATTTATTAAATGTTAAATAATCTATAAAACAGGGTAATAGGAATCTGGAAAAACGTTCTAAAGCAGTGGAAAAAACTGTTTTAGGGCGTTTTCTATTTTTTCACTAGTGTTGCAAAGAAAATAAGATAGTTTATCATGCTTCAGACAAATAGAATAGGCAGTGAAGCCGGAAGCAAGTCGGTAGAAAATTATGGCCATTCCTAAATGAAGTCAAGCAAGCGCCAGCCTGTTTCAGCTAAAGCGCTCCTTTCTGAGCCAAGAGAAAATTGGTTGGAGAGAAACAGGCCTGATGGCTAAACGTTTTAAGTGAAGAATATCGTACTTGGTTATTAGTTGAATAATTCGTACAAATTCTGGAAAAGAGTCATCCATTGCTGAAGCATTCGATTTTTTCACTTGTCAACTGATTAATATTTCCAGATTATTCTGACTATATCTTTGAAACACTAATATTATTTAAAAAAAGCAACAAAATAATCAGCTTAACGACTGATAATATGCTATGATAAACCTATCTTTTTTTTAGATTTTATCGGAAATTGAGGGGGAATAGCATGATACGTTTTGCAGGAGTAGAGGACGGTCCGGTATTATTAAAAATTTACGCCCAATATATTGAGACAGCAGTGACCTTTGAATGTGCTCTTCCCAAAGAGACGGAATTTTCACAGCGGATTGAGGAAATTAGTCAAGACTATCCCTATTTAGTTTGGGAAGAGGATGGCCGTATTATTGGGTACGCGTATGCACATCGTTATAAAGAAAGAGAAGCTTATCAATGGACTGCCGAGCTGTCAGTTTATGTTGACCAGAAATCTGCAGTAAAAGGAGTGGGACGTCGATTTTATCAAATGCTTCTGGCAATCTTGAAACGCCAAGGGGTTAGGACAGTCTATGGCATTGTTACAGTTCCTAATGAAAAAAGTGAAAAACTACATAAAGTATTTGGCTTTCAACGAATAGGTGTTTATCACAGTATCGGATACAAGTGCGGCCGCTGGCATGATGTTGCCTTGTTTGAAAAGAAGCTTTTGACTGGTGATTCTGAACCAGAACCTTTTTTACCTATTCATCTATTGTCACATGAAGAACTGTCAGCAGTATTACTAGAACAGATGTAGAGCAGAATTATTAATGAACAAATATTTTTTAGTTTATCAGAGAGAGTTGAGGTAGAGTAGATGCAATTTAGAAATTATATCGCTGAGAAGGATCGGGAGTGGCTTATTCAATTATGTGGCCGTTTTGCTGATTTTCCTCTTCCTCAGCGCATTGAGCATGCAGGATTTAGAAAGCAGCAGATGGATTGGATGGTTTTAGATTTAGAAAAAGCGGAACAGGTTCATCTTTTGATTGCTGTTTTAAATGGACAGCGTGCAGGCTTTATTGAGATGAAGGCAGAAGAAGACTGGCTAACTGGCGAGAAACAAGCTTATGTTTCAAGAATCTGCACAACGGAAGACATGGAGGGAAAAGGTGTCGGTAAGGCTTTGATGACTCAAGCGGAGCGCTGGGCAGCGGAGCAGGGATTTGAAGGAATCAGTTTAAATGTTTTTGCTGGAAATACTCATGCTGCCGCATTCTATGAATCGTTGGGCTATGAAAAAGAAACGATAAAAATGAGAAAAACTCTGAATTAGGATGGCTGTTTTCACATTCAGATTCCCTGTTAAAAATTCCTGTACAAAGTGGGGAATAGCTGCTCGTGTGTAGAGGCCTTTGCACCGTTACATTGGCTAATAATAAAGTGTAGGTTTTTTTATTACTAAAAAGCTGGTGAGTGAGAATTGGATTATTTCTCATACACCAGCTTTTATTTACTTATTTATTTTTTTGCTGTTTTCCGGCGTTGCGTCCGCCTTTAGAAGAATATTTAGGTTGATGCCCATTACTTTTAGTCAATGATACTTCTTTAGGAGTAACATCTTTTACGGTACTGACTACCTGTTTTGGCGGATTTTTCTTGAGTTCTTCTGCTACTTGAGCCTTAATTCTAGGTTTCAGCAGAATATTTGAAATAAAGGTTTGGATACAACTGAAAATACCACCGACAACCCAATATAATGCTACTCCGGCAGGAGAGCTAAAGGACATGAAGACAATCATCAATGGCGAGATAATCAGCATAGATTTCATAGTCTTTTTCTGTTCTTCAGGAATACCGATTGTTGAAATATATCCTTGAATTAAATAAGCGATTCCGGCTAAAATTACGAAAACAATACTCGGCGTACCTAAGTTAATGCCGAAGAAGTTCGCTTCGCTAATACCTTCTGTATATCTGGCAGCAAAGAACAAAGCAGAGAATATCGGCATTTGAATCAGCAGAGGTAAACAGCCAATTCCGCCCATCATGCTCATATTGTTGTCTTTGTATACCTGATTCAGTTCTGTTTGTGCCTGCATCTGTTCTTCACGTGTTACAGCCTGTTTCATCTTGGCTTGTGCCGCATCAATCTGTGGTTTGATTGCCTGCATTTTTTCAGTCTGAATCATACTTTTACGTGACTGATTCAAGCCTAAAGGCATAATGATGATTCGAACGATGACAGTAATAAATACAATCGCCCAGCCGTAATTCCAATTAAAGTTGTTTACAAGATAAGTAATAAGATTGCTCATCGGCTGAACAAGAAATTGATAAACAATTCCGTCGCCTGTAGGTTGACCATCGCTTCCGGTTTTTACACAACCTGAAAGAAAAAGCATTAAGGTGATTAAGCCTGAACTAAGTATCCATTTATTGTATTTCTTCATATAATTCTTCCTTTACTAAAATTTGCACAAACTTAACTATACTTTAAAATCATTCATTTTTCAATAATAATTCCGAAAAGCCGGGGAAACTTATTGAATAATTAAAAGCAGAATTACTTACTGGAGGTACATGATAAAAGCAGCGCAGCGTCTAGAAAAATGGCAGTTCAGTCCGCTGCCTGCTAAGTAAAGCTGGTTAATTTGTTACTTTAAAAGTAGAATAATCTTCAATCAAAGGATCGTCTTGAATATCAGTATAAGTAACTCTTCCGGAAGGTGTTGGAGAATCCTTAATCTTTTGAATAAAGGCTTCAATTTGTTCCAACGAGCCTACTGCTTCAATAGACACAGAACCATCGTTTTCATTTCTGACTGTTCCTGTAACACCTAACTGATCAGCAACCATTTTTGTTGTGTAGCGAAAGCCCACACCCTGTACTCGTCCTTGAACGTTCATACGAATTTTTCTCATGAATAGGCACCCCGTTCCTTTATTTTCTTATTTACTATGATAGCGATTTTTTTAGTTTCAATCAAGTTTTGAATAAGTGTTAAAAAAAATGATATAATGCTGTTGAGGTGGAAACATGAAAGAAATTATGTCTAACAAGAATGAGTTTATAAAGAAGCTGAAAAAGCTTCAAAGGAAAAAACATCGGGAGGAAAATGGTCAGTATCTGGTTGAGGGCTTCCATTTAATTGAAGAAGCAGCAAAATCTCTAGTTGACATCCAATGGGTGATTGTAGACCAGAGAGGATTAAAGGAATGGAAACAATGGCTGGAGGAACAAGATCAAACTAAGATGATTTTTGTCAGTGATGAAGTGATGAAAAGTCTCTCTGATTTACCTGCTCCTCAAGGAATTATCGGTGTACTGGCTATTCCAAAAGAAATCGAAACCTTGGAACAATCAGGGAATTGGCTGGCGCTGGATAACGTACAGGACCCTGGAAATGTTGGAACTATGGTTCGGACTGCCGATGCAGCTGGGTATGCTGGAGTGATTATTGGTGAAGGTTCGGCCGATATCTACAGTACAAAGGTTTTGCGTGCGATGCAGGGAAGTCATTTCCATCTGCCGATTGTTCGAGGCGAAATCAGTCATTATCTGCAGCAGTTTAAGGCGGCAGGGCTTCCAGTGTATGGAACAGAGCTGAATGAACAGGCAATAGACTATTCAATTCTTGAGCCATCTGAGAGCTCTTTGTTAATTATGGGAAATGAAGGGCAGGGCGTCGCAAAGGAATTGTTAATGGAAACGACGCAAAATGTTTATATTCCTATTAAGGGGCAGGCGGAGTCTTTAAATGTAGCCGTAGCCGCTGGAATATTAATGTATCAGCTGTCTATATAAAATTCTGGTCTCTGCTTTGTTCTGTATGGGGCAAAGCAGACTTCTTGTATTGTGATTTTTTTGACGTCCAAGTAAACAGAGGGATAAAAGTATACAAGAGTATGAAATCAAGATTCTGCAATGAATTTAGTTCATTTTGAAAGAGTTCTTCTAAATTAATAAGAAATTTTGAATCGATTCAAAAAAGCGGTTGCAAAAATGAGCTTTACCTGTTATTATCAAATTGAATCGATTCAAGTTAGTATATATTTTTTTAATCAATTAGTTAGGATGATGAACTAACTATAAAATTTGGAGGAGTTCTAATGAAATTTATTGATAAGTTATCTGAAAAATTATTGCCTATTGCGGCGAAAATCAATAATCAGCGACATTTAAGTGCTATTCGGGATGGATTTATTATTACCATGCCTTTAATCATGGCTGCTTCCTTCTTTATCTTACTGAATGCTGTTATTTTTTCAAATGCCTGGGTACAACAGTTTATTGATTTAAGCTTTCTAGCTGGACTGGCGGGAATTGTGAACAATGGCACGATGGGAATTTTGGCTATTTTGGTCTGCTACAACATTGGCTACAATTTAGCTACATGGTATGCCAACTCCGGCAAGATTGACAACAAAGGCTTTAGTCCCACTCATGCCGGCGGCTTGAGTGTAGCTTTGATGTGCATTATGATGCCGATGAACAGCACAGTTACACTAGCGGATGGAGCTACCGCAGAAGTGGGTGGTGTATACCTGCAGTCGTTAACATCTTCGTCAGGACTTTTTCTGGCAATGCTGGCAGCTTTGGCTGGGACAGAATTATTTGTTCGTTTTTCCAGATTTGAAAAACTGCGTATTAACATGCCGGAAAATGTCCCGCCTGCAGTTGGAACATCCTTTAACTCATTGATTCCGGAAGTTCTTGTAATAATTATTTTTGCAGTGGTCGTATTTACACTAGATAAAACAACTGGACTAACAATTCCTGATATCGTTGATACAATTATTCAAACACCGTTGAAAGGGTTTGTCCTTTCGGCCCCAGGTATGCTGTTCATTCAGTTCATCTCTGATACATTGTGGGTATTTGGAATGCATGGTTCAAGCATTTTATCACCGATTAAATCTGCGCCGATGTTAACGGCAATTCAGGAAAACATGACAGCTTTTGAAGCAGGAAACGTAATTCCTAACATCGTAACTGAACCCTTTGTCGGCAGCTTTGGTCTATTGGGAGGCGGCGGCTGTATACTGCCTTTAATTATCGCTATCTTTATTGTTTCTAAAAGAAAAGAGCAAAAAAATGTTGCCCGTTTAGGGTTAGCGCCGAGCTGTTTTAACATTGCAGAACCAATTATGTTTGGTTTACCAGTGGTTATGAATCCGATCTTTATGATTCCATGTGCCATAATCCCATCGATCAATCTTATTATTGCTTACTTTGCGACAAGTATTGGGTTGATTGGGAAGACTGTTGCGGCAGCCCCTTGGATTACACCGCCGGTATTTCAAGCGTGGATTGCAACAGGTGGAAATCTGCCAGCCGCTATTTTAGCATTTTTACTGTTTATTATGGATATTCTGCTATTCATTCCATTTATTATGGCGAGTAACAAAGTGAATAAATTGGAAACAATTTAGTAAGATAGAACAGATTGGAAAGGATAAGGAAATGATGGACTACAAAAATCCTGAATGTACAATTCATGAACGTGTAACAGACTTATTGTCACGCATGACAATTGAAGAGAAAGTTGGTCAGGTGAACCAGCATCTTTATGGCTGGAAAGCCTATGAAAAGAAAGGACAAACCTTTCAGCTGACTGATTACTTTAAGGAGCATGTTGCTTGGGGACATGGCATGGGGGCATTATATGGCGTGTTTCGGGCAGATCCCTGGTCTAAGGTAAATCAGGAAAATGGCGTGCCGGCTTGTGACAGCTGGCAGCTGGCAAACGAAATTCAGGACTATGTTATTCGTCATTCAAGGCTGGGCATTCCTGTTTTATTGGCGGAAGAGTGTCCTCATGGTCATCAAGGATTAGGAAGCATCTCATATCCCACTAATATTGGTAAAGGGAACTCTTTTAATCGCGACCTTATTGAGGCAACCTCCCGCAATATGGCAGCTGAGCTGGCACAAAAGGGGGTCCATCTAGCCTTGGTTTCCTCACTAGATATTAGCCGGGATCCGCGGTGGGGCAGAACCGAAGAATGTTATGGAGAAGATCCATATTTGGCGGCTGCTTTTAATCGTTCCATCATATCAGGGTTTCAGGGTACGCTGATTTCTGACAAGCAGCAATTTTTGCATCAGACAGTGAATGAAGTGAACCGTAAACCGGAACAAATGGGTGTTGTCTTGAAACACTGTATTGCGCAGGGAGATGCGTTAGGCGGGCATAATTCTGGAGCGGTAACGATTGGTGAGCGGGAATTCATGGAGGTTTATTATCCATTATTGAAAAGTGCTGGCAATGCTGTTGGAATCATGGCTGCCTACAATGACTTGGATGGCATCCCTTGTCATACAAATCAAGAACTTTTTCAAAAATATTTGCGAACCCAGTTAGGCTATCAGGGAATTGTTATGGCGGATGGTACAGCGCTGGACCGATTAACCGCTATTTATGGTACACAGGAAGAATCTGCAAAGCAGGCACTGGCTGCAGGCATTGATTTAAGCTTATGGGATACGACTTATCTGCAGATAGGCAGCGGTATTAGGCAGGGTGTTATTCCAGAAGAGTTACTGAATCAAGCTGTATATCGTGTACTCAGCATCAAATTTTTACTAGGACTTTTTGATCGTCCGTATGTTGAAGCACCGGAAGCAGGGTATGAGGACCGATTTTACAGCTACCAAAAGGAGAATCAACAGCTGACGGCTGAGAGCATCACCTTGTTAAAAAATGAAGGGATTCTGCCTCTAAAGGATAGCGGGGAAAAATTGGCTGTAATTGGTCCAAATGCCAATGAATTATATAATCAGTTAGGAGACTATACAGCTCCGCAAACAACTGAACAGCTGGAGCAAACAATTTTTAAAGGGATTCAAGATGGATTCCCTCTATCTAAAGTGACTTTCGCTCAAGGCTGTGATGTCCGTAAGCTGGAAAATCAAGAGCTGTTGTTGAGCGAAGCTGTTCAGATGGCCAAGGCAAGCGACAAGATTATTTTAGTGCTTGGCGGCTCCAGCGCCCGTAATTTTGACATGGAGTTTTTAAGTAACGGTGCTGTTTCTTCCAAAGGAATCAATATGGATTCAGGAGAAAATGTCGATCTTTCTTCATTAACGTTGGGAGGTAGGCAGCTTGACCTGCTGGAAAAACTCAACAAATTAGGAAAACCAATTATAACAATACTTGTTCAGGGACGGCCTCATGAACTGGAGCAGGTGTGTAGGAAATCAAATGCGGTTCTTATTGCCTGGTATCCTGGGCAAAAGGGCGGGGAAGCAGTTAGTGATATTTTATCTGGAAAGACGAATCCAAGTGGAAAACTCAGCTTAAGCTACCCTCGCTCAAGTGGTCAGCTGCCCGTCTATTATTACCAGCGGGCTATTGCAATGAATGAACATTACTATGATTCATCTGGAGCCCCTCTGTTTCCTTTTGGCTATGGACAAAGCTATACGAAATTTTCCTATGAAACGCTCACAATCAAGACGCCTCTTCCTACAAAGCAGGAAATGAAAGCCGGGAAGAAGTTGTTAGTTGAAGTTAGGGTAGTAAATCAAGGGAGCTATGACGGTCAGGAAGCTGTTTTGTTGTATTGTCAGCTGCATGGCGGCGATGTCATTCAACGGAAAAAGATGCTCCGAGGCTTTGAAAAAGTCGCTATTCCCAAAAATCAGACAGTAAAAATTTGCTTTGAGCTAGGATTTGAGGAGCTCTCCTATTTTAATAGACAAGGGCAGTTTGATTTAACAAATAGTGTTACAATCAGAGTAAATGATTTAACGCAGCAGATTCATTTTAAAGATGACTAAGTGCTGGTGAGGGGGAATTGTGTTTGGCCACTATACAAGAGGTTGCAAAGGCGGCGGGAGTTTCGGTAGGCAGTGTGTCCCGGTATCTAAACGGGCATAAGCTGCGGCCGGAAAACAGCGAACGTATTAGACAAGCAATCGAGAAAATGAACTACAGAGAAAATCCGTGGGCGAAGGGACTTAAAAGCAATCAGAGCTATTCAATTGGTGTTTTAATGAATAACATGCAAAGTCATTTCAGCTCCTCTGTTGTTGCAACGATTGAAGATGTGTTTGAGCAGGAAGGCTACAGCACGCTGCTTTCAGGATATCGGGATGATGCAGAGCAAATTGGACGAAAGCTGGAGTTTCTGGCGTCACGGACAGTGGATGGCTTAATTGTTTTTGGTGCGGAGCAAAGCTGGCCGGGAATGGAGCAGATTGCGGCTATGGATATTCCTGTTATCTCAGCAATTACGCCTTTGAGCTTTCCTAAAGTAGATTCTATTTTGCTGAATAACCGTAAAAGTACAGCTGATTTAATTAAGCGAATCATTCAACATGGGCATCAGAAAATTGGTTTCATCGCAGCACCGCAAATCGATTATGTTGCTCGTGAGCGTTTGGCTGGCATTTATGAAGCTTTTGCTGAACTGGGAGAAGAAATCGATGAACGTTGTATTCTATTTGGAGACTACTCAAGAAAAAGCGGCTTTCAGGCAATGGAGGAGCTGCTGGCATTGGGCGATATTACTGCAGTCTTCGTCTGCAATTACAATATGTCTTTAGGGGCATTGGAAAGTATTCACCAGCATGAACTGAAAATCGGGACGGACATTTCTTTCGCCAGCTATGATTACTTCGAAGCAAGCGATGTATTTTATCCAAAGCTGACGGTGATTAAACAGCCGGTAGCAGCCTTTGGCGCGTTAGCAGCAAAAAGAATTATTGAGCGGGTTAAAGACCCTACGATTCCCGGAGGCCAGCAGTTTATGCTTGAAAATGAAATTTTATGGCGGGATTCTATCTGCCAACGATAATTTTAACAGGGAAGAAAAGTGAATGACAATCAGACAAGATATAGAAGAAAATCTTTTGACAGAACAGGAAGGTTATAGTCAACTTCCGGAAAAAGTCATTTCAGAGCTGGAACAATTTCAGAATAACAAGTTGGGTGTGATTTTCCATTGGGGCTTATACGCTGTAGCAGGTATTGTTGAATCCTGGCAGCTTTCAGAAGAAGACAACTGGGCACGAAAACAGCCATGGCGGGAAGATTTAGCTGTACTGAGAAAAGACTACTGGGCGCTTAGCCAAACGTTTAATCCCCGTAGCTTTAATCCAACTGAGTGGGCTCTTCTCTGCCGAAACGCCGGGTTTCGTTATATGATATTCACTACAAAGCACCATGACGGTTTTTCAATGTATGATACGCAATATTCGAATTATAAAGTGACCAGTGAAATATGTCCTTTCCATACAAGTAAGCGAAAAGACATTTTTGGTGAAACCGCAGAGGCATTTAGAAATGCAGGATTATCTGTCGGCGTATACTATTCTAAAGCTGACTGGGCAAGCCCTTATTACTGGGAGCCCAACAGCCGGCCCAAAGGCCGCTACGCCAGTTATGACCCTGAAAAAAAGCCGAAGGTTTGGCAGAAGTACAAAGAGTTTGTTTCCAATCAGCTGCATGAGTTATGTACAAATTACGGAAAAATAGATATTCTTTGGCTAGACGGCGGCTGGGTGAATACGGAGAACCATGAGTTTTTAGATATGCAGCAAATTGCTGTCGATGTCAGAGAACAGCAGCCGCAGCTTTTAATCGTGGATCGTACGATTGGCGGAATGTATGAGAATTATGTAACTCCAGAGCGCAAGGTACCAGAGCAGCTGCCTAAAAAAGTTTGGGAGAGCAATATTCCTTTAGCGAAAAACTGGGGCTATGTTCCAAATGATACGTATAAATCCTTTGAGGAGATTTTGACACTGCTTTTGCAAATCGTTTCGAAGGGCGGAAATCTTTTGCTGGGAGTTGGGCCAAAACCTGATGGTACTCTACCTCACAAGGCACAAGAGCTGATGGGTCAGCTTGGAAAATGGCTGGCAGTTTATGGGACTGGGATTTATGGTACTCGAAAACATCATGTAGATCAATTAGACGGCTGGTATTTTACAGCTAAAAAGAAGCAAATTTACGGCTTTCATATAAATCAGGAACAGGAAAGCCTAAAGCTGGACTTAGCTAAACTCCAGTTGCCTGGAAAAGTAGCGGAGGTCAACAACTTGAAATCTGGCAAGAGCTATTCAATTAACAATAATATTCTGATTGTTCCGGCAGTTGATCAGCAAGAAGCTGTTACAGGAATTGAAATTACTATAGAAATAGAGGGATTAACGCAATGAGAGAATTCTCACAAGCATTTTTATGGGGAGCGGCAGCCTCAGCACCGCAAACTGAAGGACATAGCCTGGAAAACGGCAAGTCACCATCTACTTGGGATAAGTGGTACAAAATAGCACCGGAGAAGTTTAATGAGGGGCAGGGTCCGGAAAATACCTCTAACGTCTATGAGATGTATTCGGAAGACATTCAGCGTATGAAGGAGCTGGGAATGAATTCCTATCGGACGTCTATTGCTTGGACTCGGCTGCTTCCAGACGGCAAGCATGTGAATCCGGAAGGCGCAGCTTTCTATAGCGCATATTTTAAAGAGCTGAAGAAAAACGGAATAGAGCCGATTATCAATCTGTTTCATTTCGATATGCCCTGGTGGCTGATGGAAAAAGGCGGCTGGGAAACGAGAGAATCAGTTGATGCTTTTGCTTTTTATGCAAAAACAGCATTTGAACTATTTGGTGACACTGTAAGCTATTGGACTACGTTTAACGAGCCGCTGGTTCATATTGAATGCGGATACTTATATGGGTATCATTATCCAGCAGTTGTTGATTTCAAAAGAGCTGTTCAGGTCGGCTACCACACGCTGATGGCTCATACAAGAGCAGTAGAAGAGTTCAGAAATGCCAAAGTGAAGAACGGCAGGATAGGTATTATTCTGAATATTTCTCCAGCTTATGCTAGAAGCGACTCAAAAGAAGACCTGCAGGCGAAAGAACTGGCTGATTTGATTAATACCAAAAGTTTTCTTGATCCAGCTGTTCATGGAGTGATTCCTGAAAAGCTGACAGCTGTTTTTCGTACACATCATTTGCTTCCAAAAATTAAGGTAGGCGATAAAGAACTGATTCGTGAGAACACCGTCGATTTTATTGGTTTGAACTATTACCAGCCAAGGCGTGTACAGGCGCCGGAGCATGTCAGGGTTCCAGCGCAAACACCAGCGGATTTTTATCTACCTTACGATTTACCTAACAAACGGATTAATCCATATCGAGGGTGGGAAATTTATCCTGAAGCACTATATGATGTTGCAGTAATGATGAAAGAAGAATACAAGAATATTCCCTGGTATGTTTCTGAGAATGGCATGGGTGTAGCGGAGGAAGAGCGCTTTGCTGATGAGAACGGCATGATTCAGGATGACTATCGGATTTTATTCATACAGGAACATCTGACAGAGCTTCACAAAGGAATTACAGCAGGCAGCAACTGCTTTGGCTACCATGCCTGGACCTTTGTTGACTGCTGGTCATGGTTAAACGGCTATCGGAACCGTTACGGTTTTTATCGTGTTGACCTAGAGAATCATTATAAACGAACGCTAAAGAAAAGCGGGGTATGGTACAAAGAATTAATTAAAAGAAACGGGTTTGACAATTAAATCGTGTGCTTAAAATATTTTGTATAGTTTGGATAATGTTACAGAAGATGAGTGGAATCAGTATTGTTATTGACAAAATAAGTCAGTATCAATGCTGGTTTCTTTTTAAACTATATGCAATGTTTTATAAAATTATTTGTGTGATATTTTATAAAAAAATTATTTTTAAGATAAATAACAATTCTTTGTGTTATAATAATTATGTTAAAAACGAAAGGATTGATAAAAATGAAAAAAATTGATTGTTTGAAACGGGTATTGGTTGCTGGCGGCTTAGGATTATTGTTCGGATTTCCTTTAGCGGCTTCTGCAAATGAGCTGGACTATGTTCATTTTCCAGATGCGACGCTGAGAGATGAACTGGTTTATAAAAGCGAGTATTATTTGAGAGACAAGTACGATCAAAAGAGAGAAGAAATAGAGGCAGAAAACCAAGCAAAAAAAGAACAGCTGCAAACCGCCTATGAGGTGGAAGTAACGAGATTTGAAGAAATACAGGCAGGTTATGATGAACAGGCTTATCAGTTGGTTAACGATTTAAAAAACGGTCTTATTAGTCAAGAAGAATATGACCGTAAATATGCAGAGCTGGATAAAAAAGTAGAAGAATTAAATCAGCAAAGAGAAGTAGCTACGGAAAAATATGATAAGGATGTAGAGGAGCAGAATCATATTTATAACCAAGCACATACTGAGAATGATAAAAATATGGAAAATGAAGATGAATTTATTCGAAAATATGAACTGTTTGATAAAAAGTTCATAGCAAGCGTCGAAGGTATTTCACCAGACTGGGCAGATCCATACAGCAGCTTAAATGGCTTGGAATTTGCTATAAATCTAAAACGCTTAACTGGCGAACAATCAATACCTTTTGCAGATTTGCGACCGATTAATAAATTATCAAAGCTGGAGGAGATTAGCATTGTGGCAATGAATCAAGGCTCGCTGATTGATTTAAAAGGTTTAACCAATCTAAAAAAATTGACACTCTCTCTTGCAGGTTACGGTACAGAGGAAGAATTTGAAGAGTATTATAATAACAGAGATAAGATGTACACAAGAACACTATTGACTGATATCTCAGCATTATCTAATTTACCTCAATTAAATCAGTTATCTCTTTATGCAGAAGGAATTATGACGCCAGTCACATTGAAGCAAGGGACAGACAGCTATCAAATCTATGATCCAATCATTTTATCTTCTCAGTTTGATGGGCAAGCCATTACGTATACTTCAGGTCTGGATGAGAATACTGACAGCTCAGAAGAGCTAAAATGGGAAAATCTTACCGGAACAGAAAAATACCTGCCCTTTAGCTGGTCAGTCACAAAAGGAAATTATCATTTCTCAGGTCGTGGGCAGGTTCCGTTGCGTTGGAAATAGAAAAATTATAGGTAAAATGTGACTGAGACCTAAATAAGATTTAAACCTTTGATATGTCTAAATCTGAACGATGAGACAGAGTCAATTTTATAGCAATAAGTTGAAATTCAGCAAAAATTTGAGAAGTACTAAATAGGAATCAGGGAACAGCGATGGTTTATGTGCTTATTTCATCTCTTTTTGTAAATTTCTTCTTATTGCGTTTCATTCATGTACTTGAAGAAAGCTGTTTCTACCGCAATTACTTTCTCTGACAATATCTATAAATAAAAACGTAAGTAAAATATGTGTCACTGTCTTGCGTTTGCTTATTTTCTATTGTATACTATCAAAGGTGCTGCTTTTCAGCGCTAAATCCACATCCGTGTTTGATTTGTGAAGGGGTGCCGTTTTCGGTTCTTCATGAAGAAGAGAGCAGGAGAGGAAACAAAAAAACCAAATTGGAGGAAACACAACATGGCAGTAATTTCTATGAAACAATTACTTGAAGCCGGCGTACATTTTGGACACCAAACTCGTCGCTGGAATCCGAAGATGAAAAAATACATCTTCACAGAAAGAAACGGAATCTACATCATTGATTTGCAAAAAACAGTGAAATTGGTAGACGTTGCTTACGATTACATGAAAAATGTTGCTGAAGAAGGCGGCGTTGCATTGTTCGTAGGTACTAAAAAACAAGCACAAGAAGCAATTAAAGACGAAGCAATCCGTGCTGGTCAATACTATGTAAACCATCGCTGGTTAGGCGGAACGTTGACAAACTGGGATACTATCCAAAAACGTATCAAACGTTTGAAAGATATTAACCGCATGGAAGAAGACGGTACATTTGACGTTCTTCCTAAAAAAGAAGTAGTTGGTTTGAACAAACAACGTGAACGTCTTGAAAAATTCTTAGGCGGTATCGCTGATATGCCTAGAGTTCCAGATGTAATGTACATTGTTGACCCTCGCAAAGAGCGTATCGCAGTTCAGGAAGCTCAAAAACTGAACATTCCAATCGTTGCTATGGTTGATACTAACTGTGATCCAGATGAGATCGATGTTGTTATCCCATCAAATGATGATGCGATTCGTGCAGTTAAGCTGATTACAGCTAAAATGGCTGATGCGTTCATCGAAGGAAACCAAGGTGAAGATCAAGCTGTAGAAGAAATGTTCGTTGAAACAGCACCTGAAGAAGCAACATCAATCGAAGAAATCGTTGAAGTTGTTGAAGGTACTAACGAAGAAACTGCAGAATAATACGAGTATACGTATAAAAATAAAACGGAGCTGTCTCAAAGGCTGGCGCAATAGGCCTGTTTCTCCTTTGAGATGGCTTTTTTAAAACAATGATGTTAACTATTTGAGGAGGATATAGAGAAATGGCAGATATTTCAGCTAAAATGGTAAAAGAATTACGTGACATGACAGGTGTCGGTATGATGGATGCCAAAAGAGCATTGGTAGAAGTAGAAGGCGACATGGATAAAGCCGTTGACTTTTTACGTGAAAAAGGAATGGCTAAAGCAGGCAAGAAAAACGATCGTATCGCTGCTGAAGGCTTGGCAAATGTTGCAACTGACGGCAACTTTGCTGCAATCGTAGAAATCAACTCTGAAACAGACTTCGTTGCGAAAAACGAAATGTTCCAGGATTTAGTTAAAAACGTTGCTCAGGAAATGGCAACAAACCGTCCTGCAACAATGGAAGATGCACTAGCTATCAAAACTGAAAAAGGTACTATTGAAACAGATTTGATTGAAGCACAAACAGTTATTGGCGAAAAAATCAGCTTCCGTCGTTTTGAAGTAGTTGAAAAAGCTGATAACGCTGCATTCGGTGCTTACCTGCATATGGGCGGACGTATCGCTGTATTGACTGTTTTAGAAGGAACAACAGACGAAGAAGTAGCGAAAGATGTTGCTATGCACGTTGCAGCAATCAATCCTCGTTATATCAATGAATCACAAATCCCTCAAGAAGAGCTTGAACATGAAAAAACAGTTCTTACTGAGCAAGCATTAAACGAAGGCAAGCCTGCTAACATTGTAGATAAAATGGTTATTGGCCGTCTTAACAAATTTAAAGCTGAAATCTCATTAGTAGATCAGCCGTTTGTTAAAGATCCTGATATGACTGTTGAAAAATATGTTGCTGCAAAAGGCGCAACTGTTAAATCATTTGTTCGTTTTGCTGTTGGTGAAGGCATCGAAAAACGTGAAGATAACTTTGCTGATGAAGTAATGAGCCAAATGAAAAAATAATTCTGTTACTTGTAACAGTTGGGAACGCAGTTAAATGCGCTCCCTTTTTTTAGGCAAGTTCAAAGAACTATCTGAAAAAACAACTGTCTTATGATAAAATGACAGTAGAGAATTGCTGGAGGGAAAAGACAAGATGGTAAAACCTAAATATCAACGTGTAGTACTGAAATTAAGCGGTGAAGCTTTGGCTGGAAATGATGGATTCGGAATCAAACCTCCTGTCATCAAAGAAATCGTACAAGAGATTAAAGAAGTTCACGAATTAGGTATCGAAATGGCAATTGTCGTCGGCGGTGGCAATATCTGGCGCGGACAAATCGGTGCGCAAATGGGTATGGAAAGAGCACAAGCTGATTATATGGGTATGCTTGCTACAGTAATGAATGCTTTAGCGTTGCAGGACACATTGGAAAATCTAGGCGTGCCGACACGTGTACAGTCTTCGATTGAAATGCGTCAAATTGCTGAGCCGTATATCCGCAGACGAGCAGAACGCCATCTTGAAAAAGGCCGTGTTGTTATTTTTGCCGGCGGAACAGGAAACCCTTATTTCTCAACCGACACAACTGCAGCTTTGCGTGCAGCTGAGATTGAAGCAGATGTCATTCTAATGGCAAAAAATAATGTAGATGGTGTTTACTCTGCTGATCCGAAGCTTGATGCAAATGCAGTGAAGTATGAGGAACTGACACATTTGGATGTCATTTCAAAAGGTCTACAGGTCATGGATTCTACAGCAAGCTCTTTGAGTATGGATAACGATATTCCACTACTCGTTTTTAACCTAAACGAGCCAGGAAATATCCGCCGAGCATGTCTTGGTGAAAATATTGGAACAACAGTTAGGGGGAAATAATAATGTCTGGAAAAACAATGGAAACTGCAAAAGAAAAAATGAAAAAAGCAGAGCAAAGCCTACAGCGTGAATTAGGTCAAATCCGCGCAGGAAGAGCAAACGCAAGTCTGCTGGATCGTATCACTGTAGATTACTATGGTGCACCTACTCCGATAAATCAATTAGCATCAATCACTATTCCAGAAGCACGTGTTTTAATGATTACACCTTTCGATAAAAACTCAATTGATGATATCGATAAAGCCCTGCAGGCTAGTGATATCGGAATTAGTCCGACCAATGACGGAAACGTGATTCGTCTGGTTATTCCTCAGTTGACAGAGGAACGTCGTAAAGAATTGACGAAAGACGTGAAAAAAGAAGCTGAGAATGCAAAGGTAGCAGTGAGAAACGTCCGTCGTGATGCAATGGATGATTTAAAGAAACAGCAAAAAAATGGCGATATCACAGAAGATGAGCTTAGAAATCTTGAAAAAGATGTACAGAAGCTGACAGATGACAGTGTAAAAGCAATCGATGACATCACTGCTGATAAAGAAAAAGAACTTTTAGACGTTTAGAATCAAAGTTCTTGAAAAGAACAGGTTCTACGTCAAATTGTGTTGGTAGGACAAAAACTGAATAAAATTGAAGAACTTGGAACGAAAAAACAGAGATTCTCTGATTTTGTTCCAAGTTCTTTTTTGAAAAAGGGAGAATAAAGCGAATGATTTGAGCAGCTAAGCCTATAAATTTATTATGCTTTGCCTCGAGTAATCGCAGAGGCAGGCTCCACAAGGTATATTCGTAGCTGGACAGCTAGCTCTAATATAAGGTATGAATGTTACACATTCATCTATCATCGTACGCATACCATCCCACTAAATGTTCCTACACAAGTGGAACTGGTAATTCTCGATTTGCCTATAAAGCTGCGGAGATATTCGCTTATTTCTCTTTTTTATGTGGTGAAAAAATAAGACCTGGAATACTATAAATGCGTGAACGGAAATGATAAAAATTACGATAGCCATAGGCAACTCGCTTGAGGACTTTAATCTTTTTGGCTTTTCCATTGACACAAATGAAACTCATCGCTCCTTGACAGCATTTTGTTGCCTTGAATTCATCGATACATAGAATTTTCGGAAGAAACTGTCAATTAGAACGATAGGAAGCAGAGAGTTCTTCCATTAAGCGAAGAATGGTCACATCTGAAACAAAATGTTTTTGAGCAATCTGTTTTCTAAAGACATTCTTCTTTAAATCAAGCATAATTTGTAGACAGAGCTGCTTAGACAGATGATGATGTTTTTTAATCAACTCTGTATGAGCATGAAAGCTTTTTCCACACTCATGACAAAGAAATTAGGAGCGATCAGCTCTAAGAATATCAAACGCTCATTAAATACAGGAAGTTGGGCTTGGGTAAGGTGGTGGCCGTTCTTAATTATTTGTCCTTGATTACCTGAGCCTGAACACCTTTCATTGGTCTGTATTCAAGCCAATCCTCTCCAAAGGAGAGGTGTTTATCTGTTAGTCCGAGCAACTTTCTGGTATTTTTATCCGTAGGGAGCAACCTTTCTGATGATTTGTGGTTTTAGTCGATTTCATTTTATTAGTTTGTTGTTCCTTTTTGTGTTTGAACACTCAAAAAAGTGTTGGCAGATTTTCCACCAACACAAAATATTATAAAACCAAAGAACAACAGCTGCCGGCTGTTGTTTTTTTTATTTTTTTGAACTAAAACGTGTTCTTTTATGAGTGTTGTCAAGGTTTAGAATATTTTTAAAGCATATAATAAAAATAAAATTTATGTCTTATTTTTATGTTATTATTTTTTTATTTCATATAATATTTGTTTTTGAGAAAAAGGTTGTATGAACCAACGGGTTATGAAATAATGGAGAGAAAGTGATTAGTATTTCTTTAAGGAGTTGAAGGTATGAATTTTGTAAAAAGAGCACTTTTCAGTGTTTCACGTAGAAAAGGTAAATCTATTCTATTATTTGCTGTTATTTTTATTTTAGGAAATGTTATTGCAGGAGCAATTGCTATTCAGCAATCGACTGCCAATGTTGAGAAAAACGTTAAACGTCAGATGGGCGCTATGGCGACCATTGAGTTGGATTATGAGAACAATCAAGATGAGTTTATGAAAGAAGATTTGGTCATTGAAAATCTATCAGAGGATTTGATTAAACAGATTGGTGAATCTTCCTACGTAAAATACTATGATTACAATGCGACATCGTGGGTTCAGACTGAAAAGCTGAAAAGCGCTGTTATGGAAGAAGAGTCTGGCTATTCTGCAGATAATACCTTCACATTAAAAGGATCAAATTATAATAAAATACTGGATATTGAAGAGAAAAAGATTAATCTAATCGAGGGGCGCGTGCTCACTCAGGAAGAGATTGATAGCGGTAAAAATGTTGCACTAATTTCATCAAAAATTGCAGAAAGCAATGGACTTTCTGTAGGTGATCAGATGGTAATGGATCGTGTCGCTTATGACTACAACGAGAACGGGGAAAGCTCAACCCTATTCAAAGTTGATATTCCGTTGGAGATTATTGGTATTTTTGAGCCGGCTTCTGTAGAGATGAAAAAAGATAATGGGGAAGAAAATTCCGGCAGTATGATGGATCAGCAGTATTTATCTATGGAACAGCTAAATACGGTGTATACGACGAATAAAGTAGTAATTGAAAACGAAAAAGCTTTTTTTGAAAAATATAAAGCAGAAAGCCCTGCTGAAACGCAGGAAGATTTAAGTGAAGTAGATGAACAGGAGGAATACTATGTTCCTGTATATGTTCTGAAAAACGTCGATGATGTGGAAGCGTTCAAGGAAGAGGTTCAGCCGTTATTGCCAGATCTTTATGCAGTAAAGGCGTCAACAGATCAGTATGATCAAATTGGCGGCAGCATGAAGAGTTTGTCAAAGATTTCTGGTTATGTGGTAATGATTTCTATTATAGCCGCATTGCTGATTATTTCTTTGGTGGTTCTGCTATTCATGCGTGATCGTAAGCATGAGTTGGGAATCTATCTGTCGCTTGGAGATAAGCGCGGTCGGGTGATGAGTCAGATTGTTATAGAAATGCTGATAATTAGCGGGATTGCATTGCTTTTATCTTTAATTAGCGGAAATATTCTGGGTAAGGTAGTTTCAGATTCATTACTTAATAGTGATATTCTGACAAGTACCAATAATGGTGCAAATGATATGATGTATTACGGAATGTCCTCTTTAGGTGTTTCAGATTTAACAACTGAAGATATTATGAACTCCTACAAGGTTGAATTTTCACCAGCCTATATTATTACGTATCTGGTCGTAGGATTGGCAACAACATTACTGTCGGCGATAGTACCGCTGCTGTATATTCTTCGATTGAATCCGAAAAAAATCATGATGTAGGAGGGAAAGAAAATGGCGATTCTTGAAACAAAAAAATTAGATTATTACTATCAGGACGGAGATCGGCGTCGTTTTATTCTTAAGGATACAAGTGTTTCTTTTGAAAAAGGCAAATTCTATACGATCTTAGGACATTCTGGTTCGGGAAAAACGACATTTCTATCAATGATTAGCGCATTGGATACTCCCAAATCAGGACAGGTGCTTTTCAAAGGAAAAGATATTAAAACTATGGGTTATGACAAATATAGAAGAGATGCTATCAGCATTATTTTCCAGAGCTATAATCTGGTTCCGTATTTGACTGCTGTAGAAAATGTACTAGTAGCGATGTCGATTACAGATAACCAGTTACCGGATAATCAGCGTGAAGTTGCCTACAACCTTTTGGACTATATTGGTATCAACAAGGCAAAAGCTGATCGGCTAGTCAATCAGCTTTCCGGGGGAGAACAACAGCGTGTAGCAATTGCTCGAGCGCTGTCTACTAATGTGGATATCATCTTAGCCGATGAGCCCACAGGTAACCTTGACGAGGAAATGGAACAGGAAATTGTAGATATTTTTACAAAGCTGGCAAAAGAGCATGATAAGTGTGTGATTGTCGTGACCCACTCCAATGAAATTGCCAAACAGTCTGATACGACATATTATTTGAAAAAAGGTGTGTTGAAGGAATATGAGTGATTTTTTGTCTAACTTTAGCGGGGGAAACTACGAAAAGACCCGTCAAGATAAACTTTATGATAAGAGTAAAGGGAAGAAAAAAGAAGCGGTTAAGCCGGAGAAGACTGACGCGGAATCATTAGAGACAGCTCAAAATCAGGTGAAATCTGATCACCAGCAGCCTGTGAAGCAGCCAGAGACAGTAGCGCAAAAGCCTGTTGCAGAGTCCCATCGTCCAGATGAAGGGGATTTGTCTGTAGAGGATATGCTGAGAGCTAGAAAAAAAGAAAAAAAAGTGCGGAAGGTAAAAGAACCAACGGTCAAAAAAACACCAGCTCCCAGACCAGTTAGTAATGATGGCGAGTATGGTGATGAATTAATGGAAGTAGATACCGGTTACCGCAGAAAAAAAATAATTAAATATGTGATTTTTGCTTTACTGGCTGTTGGGGTTATAGCACTGGGATTTTTTGGCTATTATCAAATGAGTCATGTAAAGGTACCGGATTTCACTGGAAAAGAGCTTGCCGAAGTTCGAACATGGTCTACAGAAAATGATGTAAAGCTTAAAGTCGAACAGATTTATGATTTTGAAGCAGAAACAAATACAGTTATTTCTCAAAGCAAGAAAACCGGAAAAATCAAAAAGGGAACTGAACTGACTGTAGATGCAAGTTTAGGTCCTGATCCGGAGGAGGGGCTGCCGCTACCTGACTTTGGAACAATGAATCGGACAGAAGTTAGCGACTGGATACTACAGAATAAAGCGGATAATTTAAGTGTAATAGAAGAATATAGTGCGTCAAAAGCTTCAGGGGAATTCATTAAACTGGAAATGGTATCCAAAGATGTAACTGCGGAAACTTACAAGAGAAAAGATAAAGCAAAAGTCTATTATTCTAAAGGTCCTGAAGTCTACGAGAAAACTATAGAAGTTCCTGATTTTACTGGGAAAACCAAAGAAGAAGTGGAAGAGTGGACGAAGAAAAACGAACTGACGATTGAAGTATCGGAAAATGATTCGGATACAGTAGATGCTGGAAAAGTCATTTCTCAAAAAGAAGCAAAAGGAACCAAGCTTGCGAAAAAAGATAAATTTCCAGTTGTGATATCGGCAGGAAAAGCCTATGTTATTCCTGACTACTCACAAGTATCTATGAAGTCTGCTGAAGGAAATGCAGATATTCAAGTCGTACAGCTTTACAATGATACAGTACCTTATGGCGGTTTTGTCAGCCAGTCGATTGCTGCTGGAGAGACTTTCAAAGCTAGTCAAAAGCCTGGTGTTCAAGTAACCTATTCCATAGGAAAACCGTTTTTGAAAGATTTACGTAATGATACAATGGAAGGCGATGTTCAAAAAATATTTTATGATGAATATCAGCAAAAGGGTGCACCACTTACCTATCAAATTTACTATATCGATTCAGAAGTGACGAAGGGAACGGTCGTTGAAATGAGTAATTATAATGAATTCGTTCCAACAAATGCAGTGATTCGAATCGGCATTAGTAGAGGAAATGTTACCAAACAGGAGCAAAAAAATTCTGAGAATCCAACGGATTAAAGTTTTTTTAAATATCCAAGGAGCAGCGAGAATGGGACAGAAGTGTTTAATCCCGAGAACCAAGTAGGGACTGTTCAACATCAGCTCATCCCTCGCTGTGTTTCACAGCAATAAGACGGATTATCCGAAAATTGTCAAGAAACACTACGAGGGAACCAATCAGATGTTGACTGATTCTTACCTGGTGTTCTTCAAATTTTTGTGAATTTCGGCTTATTTCCGAAGGACTTGCTCCTGCGGTTACTCGTCGCAGTTTAATGCTAGCGAGTGCTCCTGCGGTTACCCGTCGCAGTTTAATGCTGGTATGTGCTCCTGCTCCCGCCGTTTATTCGGATTCCACGTGAGTAGGATATAACTCAATGAGTTATATCCTACTCACGTTTTTTTGTCTAGACTCATTATTTGCAGACAGCATTTCAGTTTCTTAACAATTAAGAAAATTTTACTGTTTGCATAGGTTTTTCTGAAACTTATTGCTATAATAGTCTAGATGTATAAATCCTGTTAAGTAATAGGGAGGCTGTACTAGATTTTATAGTGTATAAACCAGCTTATTTAACAGAATTTGTATAGATTTTTTAAAATGGAGGGAAAAGAAATGTTTCGTTTTTTTCCGCAAAAAGATAAGTATATTCAGGAAGAAGCTGAATATCTATTTGATAAAGATGGCATTATTCCAAAACACATTGCAGTAATCATGGATGGAAATGGCCGCTGGGCCCAAAACCGCAGACTGCCCAGAATTGCCGGGCATAAGGAAGGCATGAATACTGTAAAAAAAATAACGAAGCATGCTAGTAAATTAGGTGTCAGGGTATTGACGCTGTATGCCTTTTCAACAGAAAACTGGAAACGTCCTTCTGAAGAAGTCAATTTTCTGATGCAGCTTCCAGTAGATTTTTTTGATACATTTGTACCAGAGCTGATTAAAGAAAATGTACGGGTAGAGGTCATGGGCTATAAGGAATTTCTGCCGGAGCATACACAGGATGCTGTAAAACGAGCAATTGAGCAGACGAAGAATAATACAGGAATGGTATTGAATTTCGCATTAAATTACGGGTCTAGGGCTGAGATTGTGACTGCCGTACAACATATTGCGGAACAGGTAAAATCAGGAGAAGTTGCTCCGGAAGCAATCAGCGAAGCTGCAATTTCCGATGCTCTGATGACTGGCTTTTTATCCGAAGAGCTTCGTGATCCAGAGCTGTTGATTCGGACGAGTGGAGAAGAACGGATTAGCAATTTTCTGTTGTGGCAAATTGCCTATAGCGAGTTTTTCTTTACCGATGCTTTGTGGCCTGATTTCAATGATGAGCTTTTAGAAACAGCAATTGCATCATTCCAAAACAGGAACCGCCGCTTTGGCGGACTGAAGGAAACGGAGGAAGAAAAAATATGAGACAACGTGTGATTACAGCAGTTGTTGCCTTAGTATTATTTATCCCAATTATCGTTTATGGAGGGATTGCAGTTGAACTTACGGCTGCCGCTTTAGCAGCAGTTGGGGTCTATGAGTTATTTAAAATGAAGGGCTTGGAGCTATTAAGCTTTGAAGGAGTCCTTGCAGTACTGGCAGCAGTTGTGCTGGTTTTACCTAAAGAACGCTGGTTCTTCTTTCTACCGGAAAAAACAGATAACTTTATCCTGTTTTATTTAATGGTAATGATTTTATTGGGAGCGTTGGTAGCTTCTAAAAATACGTATAGTATTTCCCAGGCTGGCTTTCCTGTAATTGTAAGTTTATATGTCGGCGTTGGTTTTCAAAATTTCGTTGCTGCAAGAAGCAGCGGACTAGTTGTTCTGCTGTATGCTTTGTTTGTTGTCTGGGCGACAGACATAGGTGCTTATATGGTAGGGAGAAAATTTGGTAAGCGGAAGCTGCTGCCTTCTGTCTCCCCGAACAAAACAATTGAAGGATCGATTGGCGGAATCCTTTCCGCTGTGGTAGTTGCTGTGCCGTACCTATTGTTCGTACCCGGAAAGGAAGCATTTACTTATAGCCTGCCGGTTATGATTGTTATGACAGTCATTTTCTCAATGGTTGGTCAATTTGGCGACCTAGTGGAATCGTCTATTAAGCGCCATTATGAAGTCAAGGATTCAGGGAAAATATTACCGGGACATGGTGGAATATTAGATCGTTTTGACAGTTTGCTTTTTGTTTTTCCAATCATGCATTTGTTCGGCTTGTTCTAAAAAACTGAGAAGGGATGGTGAGAAAACTCTGATCCTTCAGAGTTTTTCTTTATGATTAAAAAAATTGCATTACTTGGTGCTACAGGCTCAATCGGTTCCAGTACGGTTGACGTTGTGACAGCCTATCCAGACCGGTTTCAAATTGTTTCATTGACATTTCATTCAAATATCAGTAAGGGCAGAGAGCTGATTGAACAGCTTCAGCCTGTCTATGTCGGTGTTGGCACAACAGAACTAAAAAAGGAGCTGGAAGTGTCTTATCCCGAAATTGAGTTCGGCGTAGGTGAAGCGGGAATGGTTCGCGCAGCAACGCTTGCTGAAATTGATGTTGTGCTTACGGCTGTTACCGGAAGTGTGGGTCTGCGGCCTACACTAGCTGCTATCGAAGCAGGAAAAGACATTGCTTTAGCGAACAAGGAAACATTGGTGATGGCAGGTCAGTGGGTAATGGCCGCTGCTGAGAAGCATCAGGTATCGATTTTACCCGTTGATAGCGAACATTCAGCCATTTTTCAATGTTTAGAAGGAGCACATGGAAAGACTAATTTGAAAGAAATTGTAATCACAGCTTCTGGCGGCAGCTTTCGAGATTTGAGCCGGGAGGAGCTTAAGGATGTAACACTTGAACAGGCATTAAAGCACCCGAATTGGTCAATGGGGGAAAAAATAACAATAGACTCTTCAACAATGGTCAATAAAGGCCTTGAAGTGATTGAAGCCCATTGGTTATTTAATATAAACTATGATAAAATAAAAGTTGTTTTACATAAGGAAAGTATTGTTCATTCAATGGTGGGCTTTAAGGATGGTGCATATTTGGCACAGCTGGGTCCAAGCGATATGAGAGAACCCATTCAGTATGCATTGACTTATCCGGAACGTATGCCGATAAAAAATGAAAAGCCATTTGATTTATCTGAATTAGGACAGCTGAATTTTGCTTCCATGGATTTGGTACGTTTTCCGATGCTGGCTTTAGCTTTTAGAGCGGGTGAAAAAGGCGGGGCGTACCCAACGGTTTTCAATGCAGCGAATGAAATAGCGGTAGCAGCTTTTATCAATGGAGAGATTTCTTATCTTCAGATTGAAGAGCTGATTACTAAAGCGGTATCTGAACATCAGGAAGTGCCGTCGCTTACATTGGATGATGTAATTGCTATTGATAAAGAAACACGGATACTCGTGAAACGATGGATAAAGGAAGAAGGAAATTTATGAAAACAATTATTACATTTATCATTGTCTTCGGAATTCTTGTGCTTGTGCACGAGTTCGGCCATTTCTTTTTTGCCAAAAGAGCGGGCATTTTGGTTCGTGAATTTGCGATTGGTATGGGCCCTAAGATTTTTTCTCATCAGGGGAAAGACGGTACTGCATATACGCTGCGGATTCTACCGGTAGGCGGTTATGTACGAATGGCAGGAGCTGAAGAAGACGAAGTAGAGCTAAAACCAGGTATGATGCTCTCCCTAATGGTCAATGAGGAGAATAAAGTCGTTAAGATTAATACCAGTAAAAAAGTTCAGCTTCCCAATAGTATTCCTATTGAGCTGCTGGAATACGATCTTGAAAAAGAGCTGTATATCAAAGGATATGAAAATGGCGATGAGTCAGAAGAAGTAACATATACGGTTGACCACGACGCGAATATTATTGAGCCAAATGGTGTAGAGGTACGGATTGCACCAGTTGATGTCCAATTTCAGTCAGCTAAATTGAGTCAGCGGATGCTGACAAACTTTGCCGGACCGATGAATAACTTCATACTGGCGGTAATTTTATTTACGGTTTCTGTATTTATGAGCGGTGGTGTCACTGTAACGAACACGAATCGAATTGGTGACGTACAGCCGAATAGTGTAGCTGAAAAAGCCGGTCTAAAAAAAGACGACCAGATTTTGTCAATTGACGGGAAAAAGGTGGACGACTGGCAAGGAATGATTACACTGATTCAGGAAAATCCTGAGAAGCCATTAGCCTTTGAAGTGAAAAGCGGAAATGAAACAAAGGAACTGACGGTTACTCCTGAAAAGGATGCAAACGTTGGTAAAATTGGTGTGAGTGTCCCCAGAAAGGACAGTTTGACAGATAAGCTGTTGGGCGGGGTCACTGAAACAATCAATAATTCTACAATGATATTTAAAACACTGGGTTCCCTTTTTACTAGCTTTAACTTAAATAAACTTGGTGGACCAGTAATGATGTTCCAAATGTCTTCAGAAGCATCAAAAGCCGGCATCGAAACAGTTATCTGGTTGATGGCAATGTTGTCTGTAAACTTAGGAATCGTTAACTTACTGCCTATTCCTGCGTTGGACGGCGGTAAGCTGGTATTGAATGTTTTAGAAGGCGTTCGTGGTAAGCCGCTGAGTCAGGAAAAGGAAATGATTATCACTTTAGTCGGTGTGGGTCTTGTTATGCTTTTAATGATTCTTGTCACCTGGAATGATATTCAGCGTTTCTTTTTCTAATTTACTGCTGATTGCTTACCAACCTTTTCTGTTGCCTGTCCAATGATGTTGGGACAAAGCAAGTGTCAGGGCTCTTAAAGAATACCTGAACTCTTTTAATCATAGAAAGCATAAAATTAGTGTTTAGTTGAATAGCTTACTGGGGGAACTGAGCAGGATTGTGAAGGGAAACGCGCGAACAGCGGTTTTGTATGCTTCCTGTCTACTCAAAAAGTATATTATTCAGCTTTTCTTACAAAGGAGAAATTTTAATGAAACAGTCAAAAATGTTAATACCAACCCTGCGCGAGGTGCCAAATGATGCAGAAGTATTGAGTCATCAGATATTGCTGAGAGCCGGCTATATCCGTCAGGTTTCTGCGGGAATCTACTCTTATTTGCCTTTAGCTAACCGTGTATTGGCAAAGCTGAAAAAAATCATGAGAGAAGAATTCGACAAAATCGGTGCAGTGGAAATGCTAATGCCTAGCCTGCTGCCGGCAGAGCTTTGGAAAGAATCAGGGCGGTATGAAACATATGGACCAAATCTTTATCGCTTAAAGGATCGAAATGAGCGGGACTATTTGTTAGGTCCTACCCATGAAGAAACATTCACTGAGTTAATAAGAGATGAAGTAAATTCTTACAAAAAATTACCGTTAAACCTTTACCAAATTCAAACAAAATACCGTGATGAAAAACGTCCTAGGTTTGGATTGCTGCGTGGTAGAGAATTCATCATGAAGGATGGCTATTCATTCCATGCTAACGATGAAAGTTTGGACGAAGCATATAAGGATTATGAAAAAGCTTATTCAGCCATTTTTGAGCGCTGTGGTTTAGAATTTCGTGCGATTATCGGCGATGGTGGTGCAATGGGTGGTAAGGATTCAAAAGAATTTATGGCAATTTCAGATATTGGTGAGGATACAATTTGCTACTCCACTGAAGGAGATTACGCAGCAAATCTGGAAATGGCAACAAGCCTTTATACACCTAAAAAATCTCATGAAAGTCAAGTAGACCTTGAAAAAGTGGCTACCCCAAATGTAGGCACGATTCAGGAGGTTGCTGAATTTTTTGAAATCGAACCACAAAAGATTATTAAATCTGTTTTGTTTATCGCTGATGAGGCGCCTGTAATGGTTCTGGTTCGAGGAGATCACGAAGTTAATGATGTTAAACTAAAAAACTTCCTTAATGCTGATTTTCTTGAAGAAGCAACAGAAGAAGATGTGAGAAAATATATTGGTGCTGACTTTGGTTCAATTGGACCAGTTGGTTTAGCTGAAGAAGTGAAGCTATATGCAGATTTGCATATTCAGGATTTGGCAAATGCTGTTGCTGGGGCTAATGAAACAGGCTTCCACTTAAAAAATGTTAATCTTGAAAGAGATATTCAGCCGCTAAGCTATGAAGATTTGCGTTTTGTTCAAGAAGGAGATCCTTCACCTGATGGTAATGGCGTTTTAGCCTTTACTAAAGGCATTGAAATCGGTCATATCTTTAAGCTGGGAACACGCTATAGTGAAGCGATGGGTGCGAACGTTCTAGATGAAAACGGCAGAGAGATTCCTGTGATTATGGGCTGCTACGGAATTGGAGTTAGCCGTCTGCTTTCAGCGATTGTTGAACAGAATGCGGATGAAAATGGTATTAACTGGCCGAAAGGAACAGCGCCTTTTGATTTGCATGTTGTACAGATGAATATTAAAGATGAGTATCAAATCCGTCTAGCTCAAGAAGTAGAGGAACTAATGAATGCTGCCGGCTACGAAGTGTTGGTAGACGACCGTAACGAGCGTGCCGGTGTTAAGTTTGCTGATGCAGATTTAATTGGCTGCCCAATTCGGATTACTGTAGGTAAGAAAGCTGTAGATGGCGTTGTTGAAGTAAAAATTAAAAAGACAGGTGAAATGCTTGAAGTCCGTAAAGAGGAACTGGAAAACACCTTGTCTATTTTACTAAATTCTGAAAATAATTAAGTGAAGAATAGCTTGTCCTGGAAACTTTTTCGGGACAAGTTTTTTTATTTTTTACAAGCTGGTGGAAAGATAGCTGCTTTTTTTAGATAGCTTACTATCAGTTAATGCATCTGCAATTCGTTGGGACCGTTTCAAATTTTGTAGGGATTTTTTTCTCTGTAAGTTGTTTTAAAGTAGAAAAAAGCAAGTTGTTTGTAAAAGAATAGCAGCAAGACTATCATGAAAAAGTACAAAAAATTGGAGAGGTGTGATTAGAATGGTGGAAAGAATTTCTTTGGAACAGTCAGCATTAGATTTCAGTGAAGCGAATGCAAAGGAACCATTTATTTATCAATTGCCGGTGGAAGAAGCACGTGCCTTATTGGAAAAGGTTCAGGATTCTCCCATTAATAAGTTTGACGCGGAAATTGAAGACCAGCTCTGGGATTTGGGTACGAATGGAACGATTAATGTCCGAACTGTAAAACCTAAAGCAGCATCAGAAAAATTACCTGTAATCCTCTACATCCATGGTGCAGGTTGGGTGCTTGGCAGTGCGCATACCCACGACAAATTAGTTCGTGAATTAGCAATAAGAACAAATTCGGTCGTTTTTGTACCAGAATGCGATCGAGCGCCGGAAGCAAAATATCCTACTGCTATTGAACAATGCTATGCAGTTCTTGAAAAAATAACTGAAAATGCAGAAGAACATTATGATACAAGCCGTTTAACAATAGCCGGTGATAGTGTCGGCGGAAATATGGCGACAGTTGTAGCTATTCTGGCAAAGGACAGGAAAGGCCCGAACATCAAGCAGCAGCTTCTCTACTATCCCGTGACGAATCACAGTTTTGACACCAAATCTTATCATCAGTTTGCCACTGACTATTTTTTAGCAAAAGACGGAATGAAATGGTTTTGGGATAATTATTTACCAGAAGGTCAGGATTCTACAATTAAAACAATCTCGCCGCTACAGGCAACAAAAGAAGAGCTCCAGGGACTTCCCGCTGCGATGATTTTAAACGGAGAAGCAGATGTTCTAAGAGATGAAGGAGAAGAATATGCCCGGCATTTACGAGACGCAGGTGTGGAGGTAACACAACTGCGTTTCCAAGGAATGATTCATGATTTTGTGATGGTGAATTCAATGGATCAAAGTAATGCAGCCAGAGCTGCAATGGATGTATCTGTTGATTGGATTAACAAAAAGAATATGAAAGCTTAGGCTAAATGTTTTCATACAATATGGAATTCCTCAGGCAAGCAGAACTATGAATCGGCATTATTTTTCTGAGTCTTCTTTTTTAAGTAAAGGAGTTGTGGTAGAAGTTCATGCCGGAGATAGATAGTCACTGTTTAAGTATTATCGAAATGAATTACGAGATGAACTGTGTAAAGAAGCTAAGGATAAAAAAGTCCTTGGCTTCTTTACGTGTACTGCCTGAATTTGTAGTTTTTTTAATGGTACAAGAGGTAAAAATACATGCGTAAAGCAATAAAACATGAAAGAAGGTCTGATTGTATTTCATAGAATTAAATAGTATACTTAACAATGTTCGGTTCTCTGATTTGGGACTGGAAGATGGCTGAGAAAAGCGGGGTAAAAGCTTATATATTCAACATTTTATCCCTAAAATGATTTTCTTGGAAAATCACTTTTACTTTGTATAATTGTGTAAATCAGCCTTTAAATGCAACGTGTATTTTTGAATGTAAAGAGGGTCAATGGAAATAGAGGAGGTTCGAATTTTGGAACAGGAAAGAGAACTATTTTTAAAGCTGCTGGATCAGATTCAGTTGGATCATTCTGAAAGAGAGCATCCCGTTTTAAAAGAGGGACGTATAAAAAAAGTAATGGTTCATCAAAAAAGCCGCTTGTGGGAGTTTCACCTTGAGCTACCTGAAATTATGCCGGTTATGTTGTACCAGTCGTTTATTCAGCATATGGAGCTTGCATTTCAGTCGATTGCAGATACATCTGTGACGATTTCCAGCGGCAACGGCGGAGCTTTTACAGAGCAGCAGCTTGTTGATTACTGGCAGCTGGCGTTATTGAATAATCAATGTGATTCCCCCTTAGTTCAACGAGTAGTAAAAAAACAGACACCTGTTATTCAAGATCAGAAAATCATTTTGCCTGTTGACAACGAAGCAGTCATTCCCTATCTAAAGCAGCAGTATCTGCCTATCATCGAGCAGCTATACAGCCAGTATGGCTTTAAAAAATTTCACATTGAACCGAAGATGGATCAGGAGCAAGCAGAGCGCGTCTTGAAGCTTTTCGAAGAACGTAAGCAAGAGCAGGCTGAAGCTTTTCAGCAGCAGGCAGCTGAGTCTCTTGTAAAGCATGAACAACGGAAAAAAGAAAAGCAGGAAAGCGGTGCAGGAGCATTGGATGGACCAGTCAGATTGGGGCGTAACATCCCTGCTGACGAGCCGATTATGCCGATGGGAAATATTCTCGAAGAAGAACGTAGAGTGACCATCGAAGGATACATTTTTGATAAAGAAATTAGAGAGCTGCGTTCTAAACGTAAAATCCTTATTCTAAAAATTACTGATTATACCTCGTCTTTTATTGTAAAGAAATTTTCAAACGGCGAAAAAGATGAACAGGTTTTCGAAGCAATTCAAAATAACAGCTGGATTCGTGTGAGAGGAAGTATTCAGGAAGATACTTTCATGCGGGATTTAGTGATGAATGCTCAGGATTTGATGGAAGTTGCCCATGAAGTGAGAAAAGATTATGCTCCTGAAGGAGAAAAACGGGTAGAACTTCATCTTCACAGCAACATGAGTACTATGGACGCGACAAATAAAATTGGCGATTTGGTGGCTCAGGCTGGAAAATGGGGACACAAAGCGATTGCAATAACAGATCATGGCGGTGCCCAGTCATTTCCTGATGCCCATGCGGCTGGTAAAAAAGCCGGCGTGAAAATTCTTTACGGCTTAGAGGCCAATGTAGTAGATGACGGTGTGCCAATCGCCTACAACGAAGCGCATATTGAGCTGCATGACGCAACTTATGTTGTTTTTGACGTGGAAACGACTGGACTTTCAGCGGTTTACGATACAATTATTGAGCTGGCGGCCGTAAAAATGCATAAAGGGAATATCATTGAAACCTTTGAGCAGTTTATTGACCCTGGACATCCTCTGTCTCAAACAACCATAAATTTAACGGGGATTACGGATGAAATGGTTCGCGGCTCCAAGTCTGAAAAAGAAGTACTGACAATGTTCAGAGAATTTTCAGAGGGAACGATTCTGGTTGCCCATAATGCATCATTCGATATGGGATTCTTGAATACCAGTTATGGAAAATACGACATACCGGAAGCTGAAAATCCAGTGATTGATACGCTGGAACTATCCAGATTTTTGCATCCGACATTTAAAAGTCACCGGTTGAACACCTTGTCTAAAAAATTCGGCGTCAATCTTGAACAGCATCACCGGGCGATTTATGACTCTGAGTCGACAGGTCACCTATGTTGGATTTTCTTAAAGGACGCTAAAGAAAATCATGATATGTTTTACCACGATGATTTAAATAGACATATTGGCGAAGGGGATTCATATAAGCGTGCCCGGCCGTTCCATGCAACGATTCTGGCAACGACTCAAGCTGGACTAAAGAATCTATTCAAGCTAATTTCAATGTCTAATGTCAACTATTTTTTCCGGATACCTAGAATTCCCCGTTCTCAGTTGAATAAGCTGCGGGAAGGTCTGATTATCGGTTCGGCCTGTTCAAATGGTGAAATTTTTGAAGCGATGATGCAAAAAGGGGTAGAAGAGGCAAAAAATAAAGCAAAATTTTATGATTATATTGAGGTCATGCCCAAAGCAGTTTATGCGCCGCTACTAGAGCAGGAGCTGGTAAAAAATGAAAAAGATTTGGAGGAAATCATCGGCAATCTGGTTAAAATCGGTAATGAGCTTGATAAGCCGGTAGTCGCAACGGGTAATGTTCACTATCTAAATGAAGAAGACAGCGTTTATCGGAAAATCCTTATTGGATCAATGGGAGGAGCGAATCCGCTCAATCGTCATAGCTTACCGGCTGTTCACTTCAGAACTACCGATGAAATGCTGACAGCCTTCCAGTTTTTAGGTGCAGATGTTGCTCAGAAGATTGTAGTAGAAAATACCAATGCAATCGCTGATATGTGTGAAGAAATCACACCGGTTAAGGACGATTTATACACGCCGAAAATTCCGGGATCTGAGGATGAAATCCGAAATCTCAGCTATAATCGTGCCAAAGAGCTTTACGGTGACCCATTGCCGGATATTGTTGAGAAACGCTTGAAGAAGGAACTGGATAGTATCATTGGTAACGGCTTCTCCGTTATCTATCTGATTTCTCAAAAGCTGGTGCATAAGAGTATGGAAGATGGTTATCTGGTTGGTTCACGGGGATCCGTTGGCTCTAGCTTTGTAGCAACGATGACTGGAATTACCGAGGTAAATCCGTTGGCGCCTCACTATCACTGTCCAAACTGCCAATATTCTGAGTTCTTTGAAGACGGTTCTTACGGTTCAGGATTTGATATGCCTGAGAAAAAGTGTCCTGAGTGCGGCGCTCGTTTATTTAAAGATGGTCATGATATTCCATTTGAAACCTTTTTAGGTTTCCACGGAGATAAAGTTCCCGATATCGATTTGAACTTTTCTGGTGATTATCAGGCGGAAGCCCATGGCTATACTAAGGTTCTCTTCGGTGAAGAATATGTGTATCGTGCAGGAACGATTGGTACGGTTGCCGATAAAACCGCGTATGGTTATGTAAAAGGATATGAACGGGACCATAATCTCCATTTTCGCAGTGCGGAGATTGATCGTCTGGCGAAAGGTTCGACAGGTGTGAAGCGGACAACTGGTCAGCATCCAGGGGGGATTATTGTTATTCCCGATTATATGGATGTGTATGATTTTACGCCAATTCAATATCCGGCAGATGATCAGGATGCTGAATGGAAAACAACGCACTTTGATTTCCACTCCATTCACGATAACGTATTGAAGCTGGATATACTGGGGCACGATGATCCTACTGTTATTAGAATGCTTCAGGATTTATCTGGTATTGATCCTAAAACAATTCCTACAGATGATCCGGAGGTTATGCGGATTTTTGAAGGAACAGAAGTATTAGGCGTGACACCGGAACAGATTTTTTCTAAAACGGGAACATTGGGCATCCCAGAATTCGGTACTCGTTTTGTACGTGGTATGTTGGAAGAAACCCATCCTTCAACATTTGCAGAGCTGCTGCAGATTTCCGGCCTTTCTCATGGAACAGATGTATGGCTGGGAAATGCTGAGGAGCTGATTCGAAGAGGAGAAGCAAATCTGGCAGAAGTGATTGGCTGTCGGGATGATATCATGGTTTATCTAATCCATGCCGGACTTGATGATGGTATGGCCTTCAAGATTATGGAAACGGTGCGTAAAGGATTGTGGAACAAGATTCCGGATGATCTTCGAGACACATATTTAAAGGCAATGAAAGAAAATAATGTACCAGAGTGGTATATTGATTCCTGTTCGAAAATCAAGTACATGTTTCCTAAGGCTCATGCGGCCGCTTATGTACTTATGGCACTGCGGGTTGCTTACTTTAAAGTGTATTTCCCAATACTGTACTATTGTGCATACTTTTCAGTTCGGGCAGATGACTTTGATCTTGTGGCAATGTCTCAAGGAAAAGAAGGCGTGAAAGCTCGTATGAAAGAGATTCAGGATAAGGGCTTGGAAGCATCTACCAAGGAAAAAAACCTGCTGACTGTTCTTGAGCTTGCGAATGAGATGATTGAACGAGGCTACAAGTTTAGCATGATTGATTTGTATAAATCTGATGCGGAAAATTTTGTGATTGACGGCGATACATTGATTGCGCCTTTCCGTGCAGTGCCGAGTTTGGGATTAAACGTGGCCCGGGCAATTGTTGAGGCAAGGAAGGATCAGGAGTTCCTGTCAAAAGAAGATTTGGCCAACCGAGGCAAGGTATCCAAAACGCTGATAGAATATATGACTGAAAACGGCGTTTTAAAAGACCTGCCGGACGAAAATCAGCTGTCATTGTTTGATATGCTGTAGAATTGATGAGCTTGAAAAGCAGTGTTGAAAATGACGTAGGCTGAGTGCCAGGCAAAGGCAAACATTGATTGAAGAAGCTAGAAGATTTAGGGGGTTGGAACATTAGTGGATGCTTCCAGCTCCCTAAAGCCGTTTCAAAGGCTCTATGCTTGGAGGCTTGAAGTGAAGCAAAGCTTTAGATAGCTTCGATTTCATCAAATTCTAAATGTTAAACTACAAGGTAGGCGACTAATTAAAATGCTTATTAGCTAAAATTCTTCTTTTCTTTTCATTTAAAGACAAGTACAATAGAGGAGTATTAAAATTTTAGGAGGAAAGAAATGAAAAAGACGTTAAGAGTTCTATTTGGGGTGTTTTTATTAGTTGTTTTAGTTGGTTGTGGTGCTAAAACTGAAACGGATACGTTCAGTCAGTCGCCAATGACCGGTACAAAAGTATCAATCATCGTTGAACATGAGGGCGATAAAGTAACGAAAGTATCTGGAAAAGCCGTTATGGACAATGAAGTACTGCAAATTACTGATGAAGATATGGCAAAAGAAGTAGCTAAATCTTTTGAAGAATCTAGCGGTTTAGGCGATGCTGAAATGAAATATACTGAAAAAGAAACAATCATCACTTTTGATGCCCCTGATGAGAGTGTTGGCGTAGGAGCCAGCTTCAAAGAAGGCGAAGAAGCGTTGACTGAAATAGGATTCGAAAAAGAATAATTACAGATGCGTTAAAATAGCAGGCAAGGTATTCGAAAGAATAGCTTGCCTGTTATTTTTTACTGGTAAAAGAGCTATAAGCTTTTTATGGCTGTAAACGGTTGTCTTCAACAATCAGCGTGAGTCTGATTAGATGATGCATTTCTAATTAAGTTGAACCAGATTTTCACTGGTACCTGTCTGGTACATATCGTAAAGACTACCTAATGAGCTTTCCATAAGGATTTGCGAAGCTTCAAGAGTGTAGAAAGCAATATGGGGCGTGACAAGCACATTATCCAATGCCAACAGCTGTTCAATATAAGGATGTCTTTCGATTTGTTCTTCCTTTGTTTTATTAATATACAACTGCTCATTTTCCAGAGTGTCCAGCCCGGCGCCGGCAATTTCTTTTTCTGTTAGCGCAGTCAGAAGTGCATGGGTGTCGACTAACGGACCTCTAGCTGTATTGATTAAGAGAGCAGTCGGTTTCATCAGCGAAAGAATGTCTTTATTAATCAAATGATGGTTTTCAGCTACATATGGGGCGTGAAGGCTAAGAATATCTGCCTGGCTAGCAACTGCTTCCAATGAATCCTCATAAGTAAGTAAATCCTCTAAACCATTTTTGGGATACTTATCAAAAGCCACAACATTAGCACCTAGCGCTTTGAATAGCTGAGCAGTGGTTAAGCCAATATGACCAGTACCGATGATTCCCACTGTTAAATCATGAATTTCCCGACCGATTAAGCCATCTAACACAAAGTTTTGGTTTTGTTCCCGCTGCAGCAGACGAGGAATGCGGCGAAGCAGCATCATCGACAATGTCAATGCGTGTTCGGCAATCGCACGAGGGCTATATACTGGAACATTTACTGCTTTAATGTTATATTTTTCTAGATATTTCTTGGAAAGTCCATCAATACCGGCGGAACGTGTGGAGAGCAGCTGGATGCCGTATTCCGCCATTTTTTGATACATCGCTTCTTCATGCACAGCACTCATTTGCTGGAATGAAATAGCGTCTGCTCCGTTAGCTAATTCGACCGTTTCAGAATTGAGCTCACTACTGCTTGTTTCGATGGAAATCTTATGCTCAGCCGCCCATTTTTCAGCAACTGGTTTTTCTTTGGCACCAATACCGAAGATGAAAATTTTCATGATAATCTTCCTTTCTATTTTTCATTTTACGGAATTTTTAAGTTAATTCCCAGTATATTGTTTTAAGTTATCTCTAAAACAGATGAGAATAATCTTTTAAAACCTTTAATTTTTTCAATAAGTAGCATATAATAATAAAGGATTGCTCACACAAAAAATACCATAAAAGATATTTTTCGTGATATAATGGGGCTTACGGGTTATTTACAGGAGGGAAAAGCATGGCACATGACAAGACACGATATAAAGCCGTGATAGCAAATCATACGTATACAATTATTGGACAGGAAACGAAAAAGCATATGGATTTAGTAACGAGAATCGTTAATGAGCAATTGGCTGAAATTAAACATATATCTCCTCAGACCAATAATGAGCAAGCTTCTGTTTTGTTGGCTGTTAATGCGGTTTCCGATCAGCTGAAGAAGCAGGAAGAAGTGCTGAAGCTGAAGCAGGAAGTAGAAGAGCTGAAACGCAGAACAATTCGGGTAGCAGAGCTTGAAAATAGGATTAAGCGAATCGAAGCCATTGAAGCGGAAGCGAAGGGTGTGCTGAAGAAGAACGGTAAAGAAGATGTTGAAATCCATAACCATATGGAGGCACAGCAGATTTTGAACGAAAACCGGAAGCAGCAGATTCAAAACAAAGGTACTCAGGATACCCAGGAAAACTAAGCTTGAGAGGGTGACAGGATGTTAACATTACTGATACTTTTTATTTTAGCAATCGGTTTTTATACCGGTGCTAAAAGAGGATTTGTTTTACAGATTTTATATAGTGTGGGCTATTTTATTGCTTATCTTGTGGCAAAGAGCAATTATAAATCATTGGCTTCACACCTTGAACTATATATCCCTTATCCTTCAGCGACAGAAGAAACAAAACTGGTATTCTTTAAGCAGGAAATCGTTCTTGATTTGGATCAGGCATTTTATGCCGCAACAGCCTTTCTGATGATTTTATTTATTGGCTGGCTGATTGTTCGATTTATCGCAATTTTTGCGCATGGCTTAACTTTTTTACCGGTTTTGAAGCAGGCTGACTGGGTTGCAGGCGGGATTTTAAGTATGGTAGTGTTATATATAGGTCTATTTTTGATTTTGAGTACGCTGTCAATGATTCCTGTTGATTTTATTCAAAATCAGTTTGAAAGCAGCGGACTTGTTCGATTTATGCTGAAAGACACGCCAATTTTTTCTAAACAGGTTTATAATCTTTGGATAGAACAAATGATTAACTAATGTTAGGTTAGAGGTTTGTAAGAGAAGTTGAGACAATGTCCGATGCAGGCTTTTTGTTTCAGCTTTTTTTGTATCTTTTTTATGGTTAAGACTAGAAAATAGAAGGTGAAAAAATGAATGAGAAGATTTTAGCGACGCTAAATTTTGATAAAGTAAAGCAGTTGCTGATGGAATATACTGTAACGGCACAGGGCAGTGAGGAAGTCAGCAGTCTTTTGCCTAGTGTTGATAGCGATATTATTCAGTCCTGGCTGGCGGAAACAGAAGACGGTTTTAAGCTGCAGCGTCTGCGCGGCGGTATTCCTGTGCCAAAGCTGGAAAACATCCGTCCACATATGAAACGTATCCAAATCGGGGCAAATTTAAACGGATTGGAGCTGGCTCAGATTAGCAGGGTTCTTTCCACTACAGGAGAAGTTATCCGCTTTTTTGATGATTTAAAAGATAGCGAAATTGATCTGCTGCGGTTGTATGACTGGTTAGACCAGCTAGTAACGATTCCAGAGCTAAGCAGAAGACTAAAAACAGCCATAGCAGAAGATGGTCATGTTAACGATGAAGCATCTGCTGAGTTAAAAACGATTCGAAATAATATCAGAAGAAGTGAACAGACAATTCGAGAGCAGCTAGACGGAATTGTTCGAGGAAAAAATGCCAAATATTTAAGTGATGCAATTGTTACTATGAGAAATGAACGCTATGTAATTCCTGTTAAGCATGAATATCGGGGCGTATTTGGCGGAGTAGTTCATGATCAAAGCTCCTCTGGACAGACACTGTTTATTGAACCAAAACAAATTGTTGAGTTGAACAATCGCCTTCGTCAGCATCAAATTGCCGAACGGAACGAAATAGAACGGATTCTTTCAGAACTCTCAGCGGAGCTGGTTCCTTATCAACAGGAAATCATTCACAATGCGTATGTCATTGGTAAGTTTGATTTTATCAACAGCAAAGCACGGCTTGGCAAAGAGCTGAAGGCGGTAGTTCCAACCGTTAGTCTGGAGAAACACGTATACCTAAAACAAGCACGGCATCCTCTATTGGATCAGGAGACTGCTGTAGCCAATGATATTATTTTAGGAGATGACTATCAGGCGATTGTTATCACTGGTCCAAATACTGGTGGTAAAACAATCACCTTAAAAACGTTAGGACTGCTTCAGCTGATGGGACAATCAGGGCTGCCAATCCCAGCAGGAGAGGAAAGCGTTATCGGCATTTTCCATGAAGTATTTGCAGATATTGGCGATGAACAATCGATTGAACAAAGCTTAAGTACCTTTTCTTCACATATGACAAATATTGTCGATGTCTTGGGCAAGGTGAACGAGCATAGTCTGGTTCTGTTTGATGAGCTAGGCGCTGGTACTGATCCTCAGGAAGGAGCGGCGCTGGCTATTTCAATTTTGGATGCGCTAGGCAGCAAAAGTGCTTATGTCGTAGCAACGACTCATTATCCGGAACTGAAGGTGTATGGATATAACCGGGCGAAAACAATTAACGCCAGTATGGAGTTTGATGTAGATACTCTTAGCCCAACATATCGTCTGCTGATTGGTGTTCCTGGGCGAAGCAACGCGTTTGAAATTTCCCGTCGTCTAGGTCTTGAGGAAGGGATTATTAATGAAGCGAAGCAAATTATGGATGGAGAAAGTCAGGATTTGAATGAAATGATTGCTGATCTTGAAAACCGTAGAAAGATGGCAGAAACAGAATATCTTGAAGTTCGCCATTATGTAGACGAAGCACAGGTTCTGCACAAAGAGCTGAAGGATGCTTATAACTATTTTCTTGATGAGCGTGACAAAGAAATGGAAAAGGCCCGCAAAAAAGCGAATGAGCTTGTCACAGAAGCACAGGAAAGTGCAGAAGGCATTATCTCGGATATTCGTAAAATGCAGCTGAGCAGCGGGAAACAAGGCGGTGTGAAGGAGCATCAGTTGATTGATGCGAAAACACAGCTATCTAACCTTCATCAGGATGAAACTCATTTGCAAAAAAATAAGGTTCTGAAAAAAGCGAAAGAGAGCAAAAAGCTGAAAGCCGGTGACGAAGTAATGGTTACTACCTACGGACAACGGGGAACACTACTGAAAAAAGCCGGTGAGAATAGCTGGCAGGTTCAGCTGGGGATTTTGAAAATGACGGTTGACGAGGATGATATGACTTTGGCCGGCAAAGAAAAAGAACCAACACAGCGTATTACAGCTATTCGTTCAGCTGAATCCAGCCATGTCTCAAATCAGCTTGACCTTCGAGGAAAACGGTACGAGGAGGCACTGGCTGAAGTAGACCAGTATTTGGACGCTGCAATTCTAGCAGGCTATCCCCAAGTGACCATTGTCCATGGAAAAGGAACGGGTGCTCTAAGAACGGGGATTACTGAGTATCTAAAAAATCACCGCAGCGTGAGCAGCTATGAATTTGCACCAGGTAATCAAGGTGGGAACGGCGCAACAGTGGTTAAATTTAAATAAGCCAGTTATGCGTTAGTGATAGTTCATTGAAGAATAAATAGGCATTATTTTACAGGTGTCAATTACTCTCTTACTATTGGTAAGCAAAAAAATAGAGTATCTATACCTGAAGTGCTATAATAACCTTGTACTTGAATATAGGAGGAATGAAAGATGGAAGCAGTTACTGATAAAACATTTGCAGCAGAAACAGACGAAGGCTTAGTGCTGATTGACTTTTGGGCAGCATGGTGCGGTCCTTGTCGCATGCAGGCACCTATTCTAGATCAGTTATCAGGCGAATATGAAGAGGATGAACTAAAAATTGTAAAAATGGATGTGGATGAAAATCCCGCAACTCCAGGTTCATTCGGAATTATGAGTATTCCGACATTACTTCTGAAAAAAGACGGCGAAGTAGTGGAACGTCTGGTTGGCGTTCATTCTAAAGAGCAATTGAATGATATTGTCAGCAAACATATATAAGCAACGCAAACATGGAAGCTATCCGCTGCGGATAGCTTCCATGTTTTTTCTTCAGCAATAATAACGCAATCAGAGCCATTGCCTCCAAGCTGCTTTAAGACGCTTTGCGCAATCCGGGATATCTGTTAATTCTATTTTACTAAAGCCTAAAAATAAAGTGTTTGGAGGGCAATCGGTTTTTTCCTGCCAGAAATTCATCGTAGAGTAGACTTTTACCTGTTGCTCTGCAGCAGCTTTTATCAGTTCTTCTTGAGAAACTGCTGCAGAAAAAGTAATTAGAAAATATTGGCCGCTGCCGTTTTTCGAAATCTTTATTTTATGAGCAACGTCCTGAAAGGCATGGGTAAAAAGCTCTAGTCTCTTTTTGAAAATCTGATTCAATCTACGCACATGCTGATCATACTTTCCGTCTTTGATTAATTGAGCAACAATGTATTGATTCAGCAGGGGGACAGAACAATTGTAGTCTGAGAATTTATTTTGATAACTGTTCATTAAGGATAAGGGCAAAATCACATAACTCATTCTTAGAGAAGGAGAGAGGACTTTCGAGAATGTTCCCAAATAGATGACTTGGTCATTTCTAGCAATTGACTGGAGTGCAGGAATTGGTTTGGCATAATAACGTAATTCACTGTCATAATCATCTTCAATAATATAGCTGTGGTTATGAGATGCCCAATTCAGCAGCTCATAACGTCGGCCAACCGGTAAGGTCACGCCAGTTGGAAACTGATGAGAAGGTGTTGTATATAAGAGACTGCCAGTTGGAACTGTGGGGAGTCGATCCACACAAATGCCATGATCATCGACTGGAACAGTCTGAACAGTGCGGCTATTATTTTTAAATACAGATACAGCTTTATTATAACCTGGTTCTTCCATCAGAATCTGTGTTTGATTTGGCAGCAGCTTACATAGATAGTCCAAGGATTGTTGTGTACCGCTTGTTAGAATCATCTGATTGGCAGAACAGCGAACCCCTCTCATTCTTTCAAGATAATGAAGAAGAGTTTCACGAAGAAACAACTCTCCTTGTTTATCAAGTAATGAAGATATTTTTTCCTCTTTATACAATAGCTCCAAAGAGCTCTCTGTATATTTCTGCCAAAGCTTTTTCGGAAAGAGATTACTGGTATGGCTGCTATTGGTTAAGTCGTAGAGAATATTTTCATTTTTCTCAAGGGACTGTTTTTCAAATGCCGGTTGAACGAGTCCTGCAACGTTAGTCAGCCTAGGGACTGGTGCAACAATAAAGCCAATGCCTCGTTTTGGATAGATGTATCCTTCAGCAGCTAATTGACTATAGGCTGTATCTACAGTATGCCGGCTGATAGTTAGTGTCTGTGCTAAAATACGGCTGCCGCTTAATAACTCTCCTTCTTTTCGGATACCACTTAAAATTTCATCCCTCAATTGTTCATAAAGCTGCTGATATAAGGGCGCTTTTTTTGTTCGATCTATTACTAACATAAATCCTCCTTTTCTTAAAACTAAACCATTCCTAACCAGTCAATCTTGTTTCAAGAGAAACATTAAGAACAGTATTTTTTATAGAATTTTCATATGAAATTAATAATCTTACTGAAAATTGTGTTGATTAATAAGGGCTGTTTCTAGGTGGACTGGTAAAAATGTATACCAGTGGCACTTTTTATAGGGCCATCAATAGTATACCATAGAGAAAATTTAATAAACTTGGCTGTCAGTAAAAATATAGATTATAGTCGAGCAAACGGGGGATAATGATGAAAGAAAAAATCAGAGAAAATCAAACAAAGGACATTTTATTGGAGCTTTTAGCTGTTAGTCTATTAGCGACTGGAGGAATTTTTGTTAAATTTAGCCAGCTCGGACCGATTAATACAGGTGCTTATCGTGTGCTCTTTTCATTACCGCTGCTTTTTCCGTTGGCTTATCCGCAGCTCAAAAAACTGACACTAAAGGATAGTGGCCTGCTTTTGGCAGCAGGTGTGTTTTTAGCTGGCGATATCGCTTTATGGAATGTCTCTTTTTCCTATACAACTGTTGCAAATGCTAATTTATTAACCAACTTAACGCCCTTTACAGTTATTCCGTTGTCTTATCTTTTTTTCAAAGAACGGATGCCTCGTTTTTTCATTGTTGGAGCTATTATTACTATAGTGGGGGTTGTTGCTTTATTAGGTGGAAAAATAAATCCGTCCTTTGAGAATTATTTTGGTGATGGGTTGGCCTTGGCTGCGTCTTTTTTCTATGCGGGATTTCTATTGATTTGCTATCATCTTAGAGACCGTTTCTCCAGCAGTGTTATTATGTTTATCAGCGGCTTTGGTTCTGTGGCAAGTTTGTTTTTTATAGGGGGAGCTACAGAAGGGATTCAGCATCCGGAAATATGGGCTGATTTTTGGCCGCTTATTGGCTTAGCTGTCCTTTTACAAGTCTTTGGCCATAATTTGTTGGCCTATTGTCAGGGGAAGGTTAATGTTAATCTGTCTTCGATTATATGTCTGGCTCAGCCTGCAATTGCTTCAATCTATTCGCTTTTTATTTTTTCTGAAAAATTGTCCTTTAGTGAGCTAGTAGGGATTGTTATTATCATTATCGGAGTCTATTTAGTTAAAGCACAATATACAGCAAAGAAAAAGACAGTAAATAATAAGGAGCAGCAGCTTCTGAAAAATGATTAGAACGCCAGTTCCTGTTTTATCGCACATTCCTGCTCTTCATGTTATAATGTTACAGGAAATAAAGAGAGGGAGAAAGCAATGAATGAACGGATAAAAAATAAGCTGGCATTACTTCCTGATCAGCCCGGCTGTTATCTGATGAAGGATAAAAACGGGACAATTATTTATGTAGGGAAAGCAAAAATTCTCAAAAATCGGGTTCGTTCCTACTTTACAGGGAGCCATGATACGAAAACAGAACGTCTTGTGAGTGAAATCGAAGACTTTGAATATATTGTAACAGAATCAAATATTGAAGCATTGCTGCTGGAAATTAATCTTATTCACAAAAATGATCCCAAATATAATATCATGTTGAAGGATGACAAGAGCTATCCTTTTATAAAGATTACTAGTGAGCCGTATCCAAGATTGTTGATTACCAGAAAGGTATTGAAAGATAAAGCTCTTTATTTTGGGCCTTATCCGGATGTTCGGGCCGCAAATGATACCAAGCGTCTGTTGGACCGTTTGTTTCCGCTAAGAAAATGCAAGGTCCTGCCCAAAGAAGTTTGTCTCTATTATCATATGGGGCAATGTTTAGCCCCATGTGTCTTCGATGTTCCTAAAAAGAAGTATAGCGAAATGGTTAGTGAAATTCGTCGTTTTTTAAATGGCGGCTATCCGGAAATACAGAAACAGTTGGAAGAGAAAATGGTACTTGCAGCTGGCGAGATGGAGTTTGAAAAAGCAGCGGAATATCGGGATCAAATTAAATCAATTGAAACAGTCATGACCAGACAAAAAATGACGAATGCTGATTTAGTTGATAGAGATGTCTTCGGCTATGCAGTAGATAAAGGCTGGATGTGTGTACAGGTCTTCTTTGTTCGTCAAGGGAAATTAATCGAACGTGACGTAAGTATTTTTCCGTTTTATGATGAACCAACAGAGGATTTTTTAACATTTATCGGGCAGTTTTATCAAGAAAATGAACATTTCATTCCTAAAGAAGTGCTAATCCCCGATGATATCGATAAAGAAAGTGTGGAAGCTTTGCTATCCACCAGAGTTATGCAGCCTCAGCGAGGTGAAAAGAAAAAGCTGGTCAAACTGGCAGGAAAAAATGCAACAGTCGCCTTACAAGAAAAATTCGATTTGATTGTCCGCAAGCAGGAACGGACGATTGGTGCTGTGGAACGTTTAGGAAACGCAATGAATATTCCCACTCCTATTAGAATTGAAGCTTTTGATAATTCCAATATTATGGGAACCGATCCTGTATCGGCAATGGTGGTCTTTATAGATGGGAAACCAGCTAAAAAAGAATATCGAAAATATAAAATAAAAACGGTTAAGGGACCGGATGATTATGCATCTATGCGAGAGGTCATTTACCGACGTTATTCACGGGTTTTAAAGGATGGCTTGCCGTTTCCTGATTTAATTGTGATCGATGGCGGGAAAGGTCAAGTAGATGTTGCAAAGGACGTATTGGCAAACCAGTTGGGGCTGGATATCCCTATTGCAGGGCTAGCCAAAAATGATAAGCATAAAACCAGTGAACTGCTATTTGGTGCTGATTTATCAGTGATACCTCTGGAACGTAATTCTCAGGAATTTTTTCTGCTTCAAAGAATTCAGGATGAGGTCCATCGTTTTGCGATTACCTTCCATAGACAGCTGCGCAGCAAAAACAGTTTTGCTTCCAAGCTGGATGATATTGAAGGATTAGGACCTAAGCGGAAGAAAGAACTGCTGCGGCAATTTAAATCATTGAAAAATATTACTGCGGCTTCAGTAGAGGAGCTTAGGGAGTCAGGGCTACCTAAGAATGTGGCGCAGAACGTGTATAATCATTTGCACGAATCTCTTGAAGAAAATGAACAGCAAGAGACAGAGATGCCCGAATAAAAGAGAATTTTTAATAAATCAGCTGAATGAAGAGGTTGTGACAGAAGTGTTCAGCTTCAAGCAATAAGGCGGAAATTCCGAAAATTGTTTTACAAATTTTTGCGAATTTCCGCCTTATTGTCGAAGAAGTTACTTCTGAAACACCGTTTATCCAGGTTTAAGGGACTGAGGCATACTAATGTCACAGCCCCTTCATTCTTTTTTCTCCTTGAAAGTTGATTTTTAAGCTTAAATTAAGGCTATGCAATAAAAATATAAAAAAAACTGTAAAGGGGGCTTTACTTTTTTTGTATAGTGAGCTATACTTTTTTTGTAAAGCTGACTATACTTTCTAGAGAGGAGAAGTCATGTGCAGAATAAAATACAACAGCTTCGAAAAAAGCAGAAAATTACTCAAAGTGAACTTGCCGACGCTGTAAGTGTTACTAGGCAAACTATTATTTCCTTGGAAAATGGCAAGTACAACGCATCGTTAGTCTTAGCACACAAAATTGCACAGTTTTTTAATCAGCCAATCGAAGATATTTTTATATTTGATTTAGAGGAGGAGAATATATGAAATTTTGGCCGAAAGCTCAAGCGCATAATTCGAAAGATTACCGAGCAATTCTTCAACGGCGGAGACTGTTGTTTATTGGAATGATTGCTGCGAGTTTACTAATAGGCAGCTTATCCTTTTTATTATTTAATGATGAGCATACTTCGAGCTACCTTAACGGAATGAGCGTGGGATTAGGAGCTGTTGGGATTTTGATGTTCATTCAAAATAATCGAATGCTGAAAAATGAAAAGAAGATGGAGAAAAACCGGCGGGAAGAATTTGATGAGCGAAATGTTGAGATTAATACAAGAGCAATGGTTCTGACAGCTAGAATTTTTATTTTCATTTTAGCAGTAACGGCAATAATCTGCGGATTTATCAACCCGGGTTATAGCGTTGCTCTTTCTGTCCTGATCTGTCTATTTTTAGTTCTCTATGTAATTGCCTCTTATTATTACCAGAAAAAAATGTAAATAGTAATTGACAAATGAAAATCATTCAGCTAATATATCGTTAAGCGATATATCGCTCGATGATATATCTAAAGATGATATAGTGAGGGAATCTTAATGGACGAGACACTGACAGACTCTAGTTATCTGATTTTGCTTACTTTGCTGCAGCCTCAGCATGGATATGCCATTATGAAACAGATTAGCGAGTTGACCGACGGTAAGGTTTCCATCGGTCCGGCAAGTATGTATACCATTTTGAAGAAGCTGCAAAAGAGCGGTTATATTACTCTGGAAGAAAATTCGGAACGTAAGAAGATTTATTTAATTACTGAGGAGGGACTTGATGTTTTGGAAAAAGACATCAGCCGCAGAAAACTTCTTTATCAGGCCGGAGAATTTTTAGTTGCTGAAAGAAGGAGAAAGTACGATGATCATTAAGGGAAAAAAATATGTGCTTTCAAAAGGTGTTGCTCTTTATCCGGAAAAGGAGATGGAGGTGCTGAGGGAACAAGCACAGCTAGGCTGGCAGTTCATAAAGCTAAATAACTTTGGTTTTCTGGAATTTCAAAAAAATGCACCTGAGATTAAAAAATTTTCTGTAGATTTTTTTTCAGGAGAACGAGATGAGCTGGACGACTATCTAACGATTTATCAGGAAGCTGGCTGGGAATGTATTTCCAATCATAAGAAAAAATATTTTTATTTTAAAGCAGATCCTTGTGTTTCCTCGATTTATTCTGACGAAGAAAGCTATTGGCTGCGGATGCGTAAAGAATGGCTTTGGATGTTTTGGCGTAATCTGTTGTTTGTTCCGTTTGGATTGCTGCTCTATTGGCTGGCCTTTCTTACAAGAGAACCCCACACATCAGTAACAGCTCTCTACCTTATATCACGCTTTATCTTGTTTTTATTAGGAACTGTTTTTACGGTCATGCCGCTTTCAATTGCAATTAACGTAGTATATTCTCTTGTGTTTTACAGAGATCGGCGGAAGTTCTTCTCTCGGCCAGAACAGTTCGCCAAAAGGCAAAAGGTGTTCAGAGACATTATTATTCTAACCATTATCGGTGGAATAATAGGAATTTTTTTAAGTATTTTACTTCAAGGAATTATTTAGAAAGGAGTGATTTTAATGGCTGATAAAAGATTTGAACTTTTACAAAGAGAAAGTCTTGGTATGTTGAAGGAACAAACATGCATTATTGTGGATAAGGAAACAGGAGTCAACTACCTGTTTGTTGGATCTGGCTACGCAGGAGGATTAACAGTGCTGCTGGACCAGGACGGAAAACCGGTGATTACAAAATAACTGACTACAGAAAAAATTGGAGGGTATGAAATGTTAGAAGTGAAAAATTTGGTTAAAACATTTGGCGACTATACTGCGGTCGATAATATTTCTTTTGAAATACCAGATGGTAAAATTTTAGGGCTAATTGGACAGAACGGGGCAGGTAAAACAACAACCTTCCGATTGATTTTGGACTTCCTTACACAAGATAGTGGAACGGTTCTATGGAATGGTCATGAACTAAGCGGTAAGGATTATAATGATATTGGCTACTTGCCGGAAGAACGCGGATTGTATCCAAAAGTGTCAATTGAAGAGCAGCTGATTTATTTTGCTGAATTAAGAGGGAAAAATAAAAAAGAAATCAAGCCGAAAATTGACGAATGGATGGAAAAATTTAAAGTTAAAGGTAAGAAAACCGATAAAGTGAAATCACTTTCCAAAGGGAATCAGCAAAAGGTTCAGCTGATTGCCACTCTAATTCATGAACCAAAGCTAGTCATTTTGGATGAGCCCTTCAGTGGTCTTGACCCAGTAAATGCAGAGTTGCTAAAAGACGGTATCATTGAATTAAAGAAAAAAGGGTCATGTGTCATTTTTTCAAGCCACAACATGGATAACGTTGAGAAAATTTGTGATCACCTGTTGATGTTGAGGAGCGGAAAGATGGTGTTGAACGGGAAAGTTCATGAGATTCGTGAAAGCTTTGGACGTACAAAAGTCTTTTTAGAATCTGCGCTGACAGCAGAAGACGTTTCCTCTATAAATGGAGTTGCCTCAGCAGTGAAACGAGGAGATGGTGTTGTTGAAGCAACATTAAACGATCCAAAGGCCGGAGAAGAAATATTCACCAGAGCAACACAATTCGGCTATATTCCAATGTTCAATCAACAACCGCCAACCTTAGAAGAAATATTCAAGATGAAAGCAGGTGAACCAAATGAGTAAGTTTTGGATAATTGCATCAGATGTCTATAAAAAGAATGTAAAATCAGCGTCATTTGTTATTATGATTTTAGCGCCCTTCCTTTTGATGGGAATTATGTATGCTGCTGTTTCTCTTTCGGGAGGATTTTCCGAAGCTGAAACGATTGGGATTGTTTCCGATGATGCCGTTTTGGCGGAGCAATTAACAAGTGCTGAAATCGAGGACTTTAAATTTAAAACAGTTGCTTCACAAAAAGAAGCAGAGAAACAGTTAAAAAATGAAAAAATTGAAGCATTTATGACCATTGATACATCTGGTGAAACAATCAAAGGGAGATTATATTCTGAGTCTTCCATGGGTTCAACTACAGATTTAATGCTTCAACAGATTTTGAATAACATTCAAGGCTCAGTAAATGCGGGTAAATTGAATTTGACACCGGAACAGGTTGCTAGTTTACAGCAGCCGGCGAGCTTTGCAAAAACAAAGGTTAGTTTCGATGAGAATGGCAAAATGAACGAGGGAGAAGACAATACAGCCTTCCAAACAGCGATTTCATTTGTAGTAACTATTATTCTCTGGATGATTATTATCACCTATGCTTCAATTATTGCACAGGAAATTGCTTCTGAAAAAGGAACAAGAATCATGGAAGTTATTCTTTCCAGCACCAAGGCTCAGACACATTTCTATGGGAAACTGACTGGTGTTATTCTAGTAGCTTTAACTCAAATTGCAATTTATGCAGCAGCAGTTGGGATTGGCTATAATCAATTCAAAGATCTAGATATTGTGAAGAGCTTCTTGTCAGGCATCTCAATGGAAAATATTTTAGGAAACTTTATTGGTTTTACTACTGTGTTCTTCCTGTTAGGCGTGTTTGTCTATTCTGTACTAGCTGCTTTGTGTGGCTCCCTAGTCTCTAAGCCAGAGGACACGCCGAAAGCGGTACAACCTATTATCTATCTTGCGATGATTGGCTATTTTATCGGTTTGACCTTAGGTACAACAGATCCGCAAAATATTATTATTCGGATTACATCCTATGTCCCATTGATTTCATCATTCATTATGCCAATCAGACTGGCAAGTGAAACAGTTTCGACATCAGGTGTAATGATTTCAATCGCTATTTTGTTAGCCTTCGGCATTCTACTGACGCTCTTCTCAGCGAAGCTGTATAAATCAAATGTACTGGTTTACAGTGAAGGCGGCGTTCTAAAATCATTGAAGCAATCACTTTCTATTCTGAAAAATGAACGTAAAAAAGCATAGTATTTTTTAAGTATATGAAGGAGAGTCGGGTTATTTATAGCCCACTCTCTATTTTTGCTGATGTGCAAATGAACGATGGGAAAGAAGCAAAGAAGGTATTAAGCAGTGGTGATTAACTGCTGGAATACTGTTAGATTGTGTCTCGAAGAGGGCAAAAAGAGCTAACTATCTGAGAGGAAGGGTTATATGGAGATACAACTTATCAATGAACATAAAAAGGATTTTTTAGATTTATTGCTTTTAGCGGATGAAGAAGAGCATAGGATTGATAAGTATTTGGAAAGAGGGCAGCTTTTCGCATTATATGATAATGGGTTAAAAAGTATTTGTGTGGTAACAGATGAGGGAGAAGGAATCTATGAGCTGCAAAGTTTAGCTACCTATGAACAATTTCAGGGGAGAGGGTATGGCAAGCATTTGATTAGCTATATCGCCAATTATTACCAAGATCAGGGTACAGCTATGCTTGCTGGCACTGACGATGTACCTTGGATTCTTTCGTTTTATGAAAGCTGTGGCTTTAAAATTTTTTCTCGTCTTGAAAATTACTTCATAGAGCACTATAAGGAGCCTATGTTTGAAGACGGCATCCAATTAAAGGATAAGGTATATCTTAAAATGGAGCTAAGTGCACTGTAAGCATTCTTCAACTAAATAATAGCCAGAAGCCGTGATTGAAAGGGTCACGGCTTTTGGCTATTGATTGGTATATTCTCTCAAGTAAAAGCAATAATTCCTTAAGAGAACTACAGTATTTTTTATCAAAATGAGAGTGCCTTCGTATTTAAATGCCAGCGTGGCATGAGCTGGTTCTCTTTTTCAGAGTATAAGTATAGTTAGCTGATGATTCTTGGCGTAGTCTTCCGCTCGATCAGTTGAACATCTAGAGGCCGTTTATGCAAAGTGTCTTTATTCAGCTGGTTATAAATATGGATAAAAGAATTTTCAGCTTGATGGTTGATTGAGTAGTCAACAGTTGTCATGTGCATCAGTTTGCTGAGGTCACTATTATCAAAACCAATGACTGCAACGTCTGCGGGAACCTCATATTCTAAGTTTTGTAATTCAGATATAAATTCAGCTGCAACGGAATCGGTATAAAAAGCCATCGCATCCGGCCGTTCTTTCATATGATGCCATTGGTAAGCCAGCTTGATTCCGCTGGTTTCCCGCATCATATCATAGAAAACCCAGTCTTTATTCAAAACCAATTCTTTTTCCTGATAGAAGCTGTCAATCGCTTTGATCCGGGCTTTAGTATTCAAATTCTTGGGATTCCCCATCACATGTCCGATTTTTCGGTAGCCTTGCCGATAAAGATAGTCCAATGAATCGAAATAGCCGGAATAGTGATCTACATAGGCTGAATAGATACGTTCAGAATCAATACGGTGCCAAGTAGCTATTGGCCCATACATCGTATACGGTTCGATGACATCCCAGTCGTTTGCTCTGGTCAAAATAAAAACACCGTCCAGCTGTTTGTACTTCATTTGATTTAAGGCATCAATTTCCTTTTTTTTGTCTCCATCAGTAAAGTAGAGAGTGACATAATAATTATGCGTTTTGGCAATTGAGATAAAGTTACTTAAAAATAATCCTAGTAAATCAAAATAGCCGTGAGCTAGGAAACCAATTGTTTTCGTTTCTCCGCTTTGAAGATTCCTTGCAATCAGGTTAGGGGAGTAAGCCAGCTGTTCCATCGCTTTCAGCACCTTTTCACGGCTGTCCTTACTAACATAGCCGTTTCCTGAGATAACTCTTGATACAGTTGATTTTGATACATTTGCCTGTTTGGCTACATCGATGATAGTTGTCATAGGCAGATCGCCTCCAGATTTTCATGCTTCTCTCAGTATACTGGATAATTTTTTTGACTTCAATTCTACAGGAAAAAGAAATGAGAAAAGCAGTATTAAGGAAGTTTAGTTAAGCAGATCTCAAAGCATAAGCAGTCCAAAATCTTGAAGAGGTCTTAATTAGAAAATCAGCTGCTAAAAAAATTTAGGAAAACACTTGACATGGGAATGTTCCCACAAATTAGAATGTAAATGTAAACGATATCAGATAACTATCTGAAAAAATACCAGGAGGGAACTATATGTCAAGAGGAGCACTGAAAATCGCAACAATTGGTGGAGGTTCAAGTTATACACCTGAATTGATCGAAGGGTATATCAAACGGAAAGATGAACTACCGATCAAAGAAATCTGGTTAGTAGATATTGAAGCAGGAAAAGAAAAACTGGAAATTGTGGGAGAAATGGCAAAACGGATGGTGAAGGCAGCCGGATTGGACTGGGAAGTTCATTTGACTTTGGATCGCCGTGAAGCATTAAAGGATGCTGATTTCGTTTCAACACAGTTTCGGGTAGGTTTATTAGAAGCACGTATTAAGGATGAACGTATTCCGTTGTCTCATGGTGTACTGGGACAAGAAACAAACGGCGCTGGTGGAATGTTTAAGGCTTTCCGGACAATTCCTGTGATTTTAGGCATTATTAATGACATGAAAGAGCTTTGTCCAGACGCATGGCTAGTGAACTTTACTAATCCGGCAGGAATGGTAACTGAAGCCGCAATTAAACATGGCGGTTGGAAAAAGACCGTCGGTTTGTGTAATGTACCAATTGGACATAGAAAACAAGCAGCTGAAAAACTGGGTGTGCCGGAAGAAGATTTATTCTTTAAATTTGCAGGGATTAACCATTTCCATTGGCACCGGGTTTGGGATAAAGAAGGCAACGAGCGGACTCAGGAATTAATTGACTTAATTTACGGACCAAAAAATGAACAGGAAAGTCATTTGAAAAACATCTGGGATGCGCCATTCCATTACGAGCAGCTAAAAGATTTAGGGATGCTGCCTTGCGGCTATCATCGCTATTACTATATTGAAGACGAAATGCTGAAGCATTCTGTTGAAGAGTTTGAAAAGGGAGAAACCAGAGCTCAGGTCGTTAAAGAAACAGAAACTCGTTTGTTTGAGCTTTATAAAGATCCTAAGCTAGACTACAAACCAAAAGAATTAGAACAACGCGGCGGTACGCACTACAGTGATGCAGCCTGTGAAATGATTGCATCTATCTACAATGATAAACGCACGGACATGGTTGTTTCTACTGAAAATAACGGAACAATTACTGATTTACCATATGATTGTGTTGTTGAAGTTTCTGGTCCGGTAACCTCTCATGGACATGAACCTTATAACTGGGGAGCATTCCCGCCGGCAGCCCGCGGCATTATTCAAAACATGAAAGGCATGGAAGAAACAGTAATCCGTGCGGCAATTGATGGCGACTACGGTGCAGCACTACATGCGTTCACTGTAAATCCATTAGTACCAGGCGGAACAATGGCGAAAACATTACTTGATGAGCTTCTGATTGCTCACAAGGATCACTTGCCGAATTTTGCTGACTCTATAGCAAAAATCGAAAAAGAACAGCCTGAAACAGTTGCTTATGTGACTGAATTAATGAAGAGTAACTAGAAAGTTAACAACTTTCGCACCACTGTTTATTCGAATTTCGACATACTAAAAGTCTGGAATGTACTTATATTCCAGACTTTTTTTGTAAAAAAAATTTGAAAAAAGAGGTTCTACGTCAAATTGTGTTGGTAGGACAAAAACTGAAAAAAATTGAAGGACTTGGAACGAAAAAAACAGAGATTCTCTGATTTTGTTCCAAGTTCTTTTTTGAAAAAGGGAGAATAAAGCGAATGATTTGGGCAGCTAAGCCTATAAATTTATTATGCTTTGCCTCGAGTAATCGCAGAGGCAGGCTCCACAAGGTATATTCGTAGCTGGACAGCTAGCTCTAATATAAGGTATGAATGTTACACATTCATCTATCATCGTACGCATACCATCCCACTAAATGTTCCTACACAAGTGGAACTGGTAATTCCCGATTTGCCTATAAAGCTGAGGAGATATTCGCTTGTTTCTCTTTTTCATGTGGTGAAAAAATAAGACCTGGAATACTATAAATGCGTGAACGGAAACGATAAAAATTACGATAACCATAGGCAACGCGCTTGCTGACTTTAATCTTGTTGGTTTCTCCACTGACACAAATGAAACTCATCGCTCCTTGACAGCATTTTGTTGCCTTGAATTCATCGATACATAGAATTTTCGGAAGAAACTGTCAATTAGAGCGATAGGAAGCAGAGAGTTCTTCCATTAAGCGAAGAATGGTCACATCTGAAACAAAATGTTTTTGAGCAATCAGTTTTCTAAAGACATTCTTCTTTAAATCAAGCATAATTTGTAGACAGAGCTGCTTAGACAGATGATGATGTTCTTCAATCAGCTCTGTATGAGCATGAAAGGTTTTTCCACGCTCACGACAAAGAAATCGGGAGCGCTTTAGTTCTAAGAAGGTCAAGCGCTCATTAAACACAGGAAGTTGAGCGTTGGTTAGGTGATGACCATTCTTAATTATTTGCCCTTGATTTTTTTACCCCACATTTCTCACAATGTGTTGGTCGATAGGTAAGGGTTGCTTTGATTACCTGAGCCTGAACACTTTTCATTAATCTATATTCAAGCCAATCCTCTCCAAAGGAGAGGTGTTTATCTGTTAGTCCAAGCAATTTTCTGGTATTCTTATCCATAGGGAACAAGCTTTCTGATGATTTGTGGTTTTAGACGATTTCATTTTATCAGTTTATTGTTCCTTTTTTGTGTTTGAACACTTAAAAAAGTGTTGGCAGATTTTCCACCAACACAAAATATTATAGAACCAAAAAAGAGAGTAGGATTTAAAAAATCCCACTCTCTTAACGTTTTTATTATTCTATTTGAACAGTTTGATTGAGCGTTCCAACGACTGCCATTCGGGATGACCGTCAATCTCAAACTGATAGGATTGAAGTCTGAAAATAGAGACGAAGCCTAGGAACAAAGCGATAACGAATGCTGCAAAGAACAGCATAGACTGGATGACCAGACAAGAAATTACGAATACAAAGAACAATAGCAGAAATTTAACGAATAATGGCTGTAAGTTATTAGAATTTTTAATTACGATTTCTTTTGTATGAGGAGCTACTTCAATTTTTTTAAAGGCCGGAAACGGTCCCTCTTTAAAGCTGATTTCATCTCCTGGTTGAACATCCAGATTCAATGAGATACAGTTGAATAGTTTCCCTCTTTTTTCATCATTTACATAAACATTTAATGGTTTTAAGCAACCCCAGTGGGTTTCTTTTTTGATTTTAATTTTCATTGTGTTCACCTCCTGTATGAATCTATTTTCCCATGGAACTAAAAAAAAGAAATCAGCCTTTTGACCGATTTCTTATGAAAGTTTTCTGGTACTCTGGTTGTAGCTGATTGAAAATTTCTGTAAAACAGTACGAACCATCATTAGCTAAATGAAAATAAGCAGCGTTATTCGTAGAGTGAAAAACAACTAATCAAGCGAACCATAGCAAGTACAGTTTCTCCGTCAATAGTTGCTTACGCCGGATGAGTGATCGTGATTCCAGCTTCAACACTAGTGTGATGAAACAGTTTTTTCAAAAAAAGAAGCTGCATCTGTTTTGCTGTTTATTCGGAGGGTGCAAATACATAGAGTAGAATTTTAGTTATGCCTCCAGCTTAGTTTCTAATAATCATCAAGCAGGTAAGTACTATATTCTGCAATTTCAGCAGCATGCACCCCAGCTGTATGACCTGTAACTAAAGCAGCAGTAATATTATAACCGCCGGTATAGCCGTTGATGTCTAAGACCTCACCGCAGAAAAACAATCCCTGAACAAGTTTACTTTCCAGTGTTTTTGGCTGAATTTCTTTTAGTGAAACACCACCTCCGGTTACAAATGATTTTTCTAAGGGGAAGGTGCCTGTCGCTAAGATGATAAAATTCTTCATTTCAACTGCTAAATCCTCAAGCTGCTGTTCAGTTACTTGACGACCAGTCAGTGATAGTAAAGTATGGCGGTCAAGGAAAAATTCAAGTAAGCGTTCCGGCAGCAGCTGCTTCAGAGAATTTTTGAGCTGTTTTTCTGATGTTTTTGCTATTTTCTTCTTAATCTCAGACAAAAGCTCCTGCAAAGATTTATCTGGAAAAATGTCAAGTGTGAGTTTGACTGGCTGCTCCGGATTTTTTTTGAGTAGTTGATTGACAAAGCTGGAACACCGTAATGCTGCTGGACCAGACAGTCCAAAGTGTGTAAACAAAAGATCCATCTGATGGGAGGTAACAGGTTTTCCGTTTTCTCCCAAAACAGCGAGCTGAACGTCTCTTAAAGAAATCCCCTGAAGGGTTTTGTTCTTAATAAAAGCTTCCTCAGAACGTATAGGTGACTCCGTTGGATATAAGGGCTCAATATGGTGCCCCAGTGCTTTAGCAAAGATATACCCGTCACCTGTTGAACCAGTGGAAGGGTAGGTTTTTCCTCCAGTTGAAACAATGACACAGGGTGCATAAATTTTTTGGTTTTTTAGCTCAACACCAATGATTTGCTGCTCTTTTCGGAGAAGCCGCTTAACAGGAGCTTCTGTATAGAGTGTGCCGCCTAATTCCATCAGCTTAGCATAAAGTGCTTCGACAATTGTTTGGGAGCGGTCAGTAACAGGAAACATCCGGCCGTGATCTTCTTCTTTTAGCGACACTCCATTTGATTCAAAAAAATGGATGATGTCTTGATTCGTATATTGGGAAAAGGCACTATAAAGAAATTTTCCGTTTCCAGGAATATGTTCGATAATCTCTTCAGGTGTTCGTTTATTGGTTACATTGCACCTGCCGCCGCCCGTCAATAAAAGTTTTTTTCCAATCCGTTTATTCTTTTCCAGAAGCAGGACGCGGCTGCCTGCTTCTGCAGCAGCAATTGCCGCCATTAATCCGCTAGTCCCGGCACCGATAACGATGACATCAAATTTGTTATTCATGATTGACCTCCAATTCAATAAACAGTGTATCACAAAACATGAAAAAGTTTTTTGGTTTTTTTCATGTTTTGGCTGGAAAAATCTGCTGTTTCCTGTAAAATGAAAAGAAAGCTGAAGGGTAAGGTGAATGTATGAATATAACAAACTATGTTAAAGAAATTCGGGAAAAACTTGAAGTGAAGGAAGAGGGGCAAACAGAATACCTGCAGGCAATTGATGAATTTTTGCCAAGTATGGAAGCATTTCTGAAAGAAAATCCGGAATTTGCAGAAGCGAATATCTTAGAGCTGCTAATTGAACCGGAAAGGGTTATTCAATTTAGAGTTCCTTGGCAGGATGATGAAGGAAAATGGCGGGTGAACCGAGGCTATCGGGTTCAATACAACTCAGCAATTGGTCCTTATAAAGGCGGCCTGCGCTTCCATCCAAGCGTAAATGTTAGTGTTTTGAAATTTTTGGCGTTTGAACAAATCTTCAAAAACAGCTTAACAGGACTGCCGATTGGCGGCGGAAAAGGCGGCAGTGATTTTGATCCAAAAGGAAAATCTGACAGTGAAGTTATGCGCTTTTGTCAAAGCTTCATGACTGAGCTGCACAAGCACATTGGACCTAATACGGATGTTCCGGCTGGGGATATTGGTGTGGGGGCCCGTGAAATTGGGTATTTATACGGGACCTACAAACGTTTGAGAAATTATGATGCGGGCGTTCTAACGGGTAAGCCATTAACATACTGGGGCAGCCAAACAAGAACAGAGGCGACAGGCTACGGTGCAGTCTATTTCGTTCGTCACCTGCTTGCTGATCGCAAGGATTCTTTTGAAGGAAAGAAAGTCGTCGTGTCAGGCAGCGGAAATGTAGCGATTTATGCAATGGAAAAGGCCAAAGAGCTAGGTGCTACCGTGTTGACTTGTTCTGATTCCAATGGTTTTGTCTATGATCCGAATGGAATTGATGTTGAACTGGTTAAAGAGCTGAAAGAGAAAAACAGAGAACGCATTTCAAAATATGTTGCCACACATAAAGAAGCTCAATATTATGATGGTCAGTCTGTTTGGGATTTTAAGACTGCCTATGATATTGCATTGCCGTGTGCTACGCAAAATGAAATTAACGCTGAACAGGCCGCAGTTCTAGTTGAAAACGGCGGGAAAATTGTAGCTGAGGGGGCAAACATGCCTTGTACCTTAGATGCTGTCCATGTATTTGAACAGCATGGAGTTCTTTACTGTCCTGGGAAAGCTGCCAATGCTGGCGGTGTAGCAGTTTCTGCTTTGGAAATGAGCCAGAACTCCGAGCGTTTGTCATGGTCTTTTGAAAAGGTAGACAGTATGCTTGATGATATTATGAAAAATATTTATGAAAAATGTCGTGATACAGCTGCTGAATATGGAGCAAAAGATAATTATGTTCTTGGAGCCAATATAGCTGGTTTTGAAAAAGTAGCTAAGGCGATGCTGAGTCAGGGACTGGTCTAGCAGACAGTGTAATCATCGCTTTTTCCCAGCTGGATTAGTAAAATAGTTCGTTCGCTTTATGAGCCGGATTTATTAGTGAAAGAAAACTGTTGATAGAGAAATAGAGTATTGCTATGGTGATTTTTAAACTCTCTTATGAGTAAAGGGAGTCATTCAGTTTTTGATATTGGTCTATACAGTTATAATTTACTTGAAAAATATGATAAAAGAACGTAAAGTAATAGTGTAATAAGTTTACTTTCAAGGAGGAGAAGGAATGTCACACATTAGATTTGACTATTCCAAATTAGCACCATTTGTTGCTGATCATGAATTGGAATATATGCAAACTCAAGTCGATGCAGTAGATAAAGCATTGCGAGAAGGTACAGGTGCCGGAAACGACTATACTGGGTGGATTGATTTGCCTGAAAACTATGATAAAGAGGAATTTGCCCGCATTAAGAAAGCAGCGGAAAAAATTCAGTCTGATTCTGAAGTACTTGTTGTTATTGGTATCGGAGGCTCTTACTTAGGTGCCCGTGCTGCCATTGAGTTTTTACAACATTCTTTCAGCAACGTATTAACAAAAGAAGAACGTAAAGCGCCGCAAGTATTCTTTGCAGGAAACAGCATCAGCTCCACGTATTTAGCGGACTTGATTCATCTAATCGGCGACCGCGATTTTTCTGTAAATGTTATTTCTAAATCAGGAACAACAACAGAACCAGCGATTGCTTTCCGTGTCTTCAAGGAATTGCTAATCAAAAAATATGGTAAAGAAGAAGCGAATAAACGTATTTATGCAACAACTGACCGAGCAAAAGGTGCGGTTAAAGTTGAAGCAGATGCTGAAAACTGGGAAACATTTGTTATTCCTGATGATGTCGGCGGACGTTTCACTGTTCTGACACCTGTAGGTCTATTGCCGATTGCTGTAAGCGGAGCAGATATCGATGCATTGATGTCTGGTGCAAATGATGCTCGTAAAGAGTATGCAGCAACAACTGACTTGAAAGAAAACGAAGCGTATCAATATGCAGCACTTCGTAATATCTTATACCGTAAAGGGAAAACCACTGAAATGCTGATCAACTACGAGCCGGGCATGCACTACTTCTCTGAATGGTGGAAACAGCTTTATGGTGAATCAGAAGGAAAAGACCAAAAAGGTATTTTCCCGGCAGCAGCAGATTTTTCTACTGATTTGCATTCTATGGGGCAATATGTTCAAGATGGCATGCGCAATTTATTTGAAACAGTGGTGAAAATCGAAACGCCTCGTCATTCACTAAAAATTCCAGTACAGGATGAAGATTTGGACGGTCTAGGATATTTGCAGGGTAAAGAAATTGACTACGTGAATACTAAAGCCTTTGAAGGAACTTTATTGGCTCATACAGACGGCAACGTACCAAACATGATTGTGAATGTTCCAAAAATGGATGAATATTCATTAGGATATGTTATGTACTTCTTTGAAATTGCTGTAGGAATTTCCGGCTACTTAAATGGTGTAAACCCATTTGACCAGCCAGGAGTGGAAGCTTATAAAGCGAACATGTTTGCGTTACTTGGCAAACCAGGCTTTGAAGAGTTAGCTAAAGAATTAAACGAACGTTTATAAGTCTTTAACCTAGGTATTAAGATTAAAACTGCTAAAAAGATTTAAACATCTTTTTAGCAGTTTTTTGTTTTATGGTTAAAGAAATATTTGAGGAGATTAGGGGCATACCTCATTCTGTGTTACTATAAAGATAGGTCTATTCCCTGATTTTAAGGAAAGCCTTGCTTTCATTTCATAAAATAGCGAGGCGGATCTTCAAAGAAGTGTAAATACTGAGCTTTGACCGATCGATAGTCAATCGTCATTTTGCATAAGTAAACGAAACGCTGGTAAAAGTTAAGAAAAGAGGTCTACTATGGGAAGACAATATGGTCCTAAAGCTATTGAGCTATCTTCATTATCAATAGGCTTTTATGTGAATCAGCAGGTTGCTTTCATCCAGGGAAAAGAAACACAGATTGGATACATTGAAAAAATGCTGGGAAATGCCGCAGTTGTTGTTTTAGACAATCAAAGGAAACTTAGAACAGTTGTTAATTATAGAAATCTTCAGATTGTGTAAGATGAGAGAATGATAACGCCCTGCTTATGTACCTCATAGGCAGGGCGTTATTAAACGAAATCTACTTTTTCTACAACATTAATAATAAAGCAGCTGATACAAATTATCTACTCTGGCCCAAAAAGTCAAAATTTGTCCATCATGATAACGTGTAGAAAAATTACGCCAGTAGCGGCCTAAATCCCAGCCGCCTACACCTGAGTCCCAAACATTATTGGTAAAACGAAAACCATTTTTTATATAGTCGGTTGAAACTGCTGTATAGGGAATACCATTATCAAACCAGTTAAAACCAACAGGCGCCAGCTCTGGACTGTAAAACTGCCAAATATTATAAACATAGCTGTAAGCATCGTAGCGAAATATTTTACGATTTGATGGGTTTCTTAGTAGTGGCGAGAGAGTCTGGCTGCTTAAATCGGCTGGCTGACGAGTGGTCAAATTTTCCAATGGAATAGGACAGCTTTCGAGTCCATCTAATTCCTTCAAACGAGCAATCGCTTCAATATTATCTTCTTTTGCAATAGAATCTGCAGTTTCAGCAGAAGCTTCCGAACCCCAAGTAAAAAGACTAAAAATTACCAATGAGAAAATCCAAACTATTTTTTTCATATATTCCTTCCTTTCGAATGTTAGATTTTATTCACATTTAAGTATAAAGGATAAAAATGATAAAATCAAACTTTTGGTAAAAAATATATTTTGTGAATTTTCAATCATTCTTTGGTAGTGGAATTAGATTTCTCTTAATAACTCAATAAAATTTTTAGGTAAAAAAGTCCGATAAAGAAGCCTCTGATGGATTTCTTTATTCTCCATTTCCAGCTGATGAAACAGATAGCCAATTTCACTGATAAAATTAGTTTTTGTGTTGGAACGATTAGATAGCAGCAAACAAATTGAAGTAAATAAAGCAAAAATCCGAAAAGTTCGATCATAGATATAGTTTTGAGAAAATAAGCAGCTGGTTGTATATTTTCCTACGAGCCGTTCTTTTAAACGAGCACTTTGAGGAATTCCATGAATCAGCAGCCGTGAACCATGAGCTGCAATATTTCGATAAAGATGAACCACCTTCATTGCTTGTAAAAAAAGTTCTTTCTTTAGTTCATCTGGTCTATCCGGATATAAAAATACATTTACTGTATTTGTTTTTATAGGTGGCTTACAAAGTCGATACCATTCATAAACAACACCTAGACTTAGGGTAGGGGCTACAATCCAAGGAGGAACATTTCCGTGCTGTTCTTGAAAATGCTGGATGGATGAAATTCTGTTATCATTTATTTTTTTTGTAATTTTATCAAACGTTTTTTCAATAGAAAAAACACCTTTATAACGCCCAATCTGTACACGATAGCCATTGGAATAATTATGCTTGCTTAGATAGGCATCTTGCTCAGCTCCTAATTCAAGTGCGATATAGTAGCTTAAAGAAGATTTAAACGTGGTTTCAATCATCATCATATATTTGTAAAGAATCGCTGCTAAATTTTTGTCAAAATCACACAGGAGTAGTGTATCTTCTAAGATATCTTCAAACAGCTGATTGTGGTAATCATTTGCCGTATCCTTACTGAACAGCTCCTTATAGCTATTTATAATACCGTAATATGAATTGTTAATTAGGACGAATTTTGCCTGTTCTTCATCTCTAAACCGCATATTTCTAGATTTAAGGATGTTTATTTGATCATCTAAAGTTTTAAATGTTTTGTCTTCCATTTTTGCTCCTTCAACGAAAAAATCTCACTGTAGAGTGAGATAGAGGTGCAAGGCACCCGTTTTTTAGTTATTATAATAACATTATCATGATAACTAAAATATGACATTATGTCAATATTGTAAATGTACTTAAGGGTTTAAACTTAGATTGATAAAGAGTGAATGTATTTTAGATTATTTGCCTGTGAAAGGTAAGAAGATTTTTCTTTTAAAATAACGAAAACTTTATTTAATGAAGTTAATATAAAAGAAAAAATAAATTAAATAGAAAAATAAGTTGACAAAAAGATTATATTGTAATAGAATGAACTCCTAACAACCTTTTATTTTTTAACTTTACTCTGAAAAGAGTAAAACTCCTTTTTGCTACCTCATACCCGTGAGGTAGCTTTTTTATTTTGCAAGGGCAATGTTAATTTCTGATGTCAAAATTAGAACAAAAAAGCTTGAAGGAAAATATCTTTGGTCCATAAACTCTATATTACATCGAATTAACTGTGATGAATCTTAAATCAAGAATTTTACTTAGAAGATAATCTCAACTAACAAAAGTGTGGCAGCTTCCATTCGTGTATAATTTGAGCTATAGAAGTTTAAAGGGAGGGAACAGGATGAATAGCTACACAACTGCTCAGCTGGCAAAGCTTTATAACATCCATCCTAATACAATCAGACTTTATGAACACTCCGGGTATATTAGTACAGCGGACAGAAAAGGCAATAACTATCGGATGTTTACGGATATCCATGTCCAGCAGTTAAAAATATGCCGGTGTATTTTTGGTTATCCTTACACAAACCGCTCACTCAGAAAAGCAGGCATTGCAGTGATGACCCTTTCAGCAGAAAAAAATTGGAATGCAGGTATTAAAGCTGCGGCAAGATATCTCTGCTTAATTAATCAGGAAATAGTTCTTGCGCAAAGTACTGCAAAAGCGCTGCAGGATTGGGCAGTTGCCAGCAAGGATCAATCGCTAACTGCGGCAGAGCCGAGTTTATCCAGAAAAAAATTAGCTAACTACTTGGGAGTTACAGTGGAAACAATCAGAAACTGGGAAAGAAACAGACTGATTTTTTCAGCAGGTATCGGGAGAAAAAAAGAGACACTGTATGCTGAAAATGATCTAGATCGGATTAAAATTATTAACATGCTGATTCGGGTAGGCTATAGTATTGCTGCCATACACAGGAGTCTGAGCATGAATGATCAGGGAGAGGTGCTGTCAGTTAGTACAGCTTTAAACAATCCTGAATATGATGAACTTGTATCAGCAGGAGACCGCTGGCTGTATGAACTGACACGCCTAGGAGAGGCAGCACAATTTATTATTCCGGCATTTGAAGAAATGAAGAGACTGACAACGGATCAAAATGTTAACCCTCCATATGCACACCACCCCTTAATTCCCATGATACACTTTGAATGAAAGAGCTCGACTTGTTGGATTGACAAGTTAGTGATTTTTATTTCAAAAGGGAGGAATCAATAATGCAGGAGCTGTTACATGCTTTATCACAAGAAAGACCAGTTGGCACAAGGAAAAATCAGGAACTAACTGACCAAATTGAAAAAAGACTAAAAAGGATGGGGTATTCAGTATCCTCTTTGCCTTTTGATTGCTGCACTTGGGAGTATGGCCCTTCTGCAATCTGCATTGGAGGACAACGATTTACAGTGGAACCAAGTCCATTCTCTGAGCCATTTAAAGGAACTGAAAAGGTTTGTACCGCTGAAACACTTGAACAGCTGGAGCATGGGGTATGTGAAGGGAAGATTCTACTCTTATCAGGTGTTTTAACCGAGACACCGTTATCACCAAAAGATTATCCATTTTATTATCCTGATGAACATAGACAGCTGATTAATCTGATTGAACGGAAAAAACCGGCAGCTATTGTGGCAGCAACAAATCCTTCTGAGCTGAATGGGAAAACACCCCATCCGCTGTTTGAGGATGGCAATTTTTTAATCCCCTCCGCTGTGATTGACCAGCAGACGTTTCATCAGATTCGTTCTTTGCTTACTGAGAAGGCAACGGCTGCCGAGCTTCTTATTGAATCAGCAAAACAGCCAGCCGCCGGCAGACAGCTGATTGGTTCAAAAAAATCCAGTGCTTCAGCTAAACGAATTATTGTAGGGGCTCATATTGATACACAGTATGGAACTCCAGGAGCTCTTGATAATGGAATGGGAGCAGCTGTCCTGCTTAAAACAGCAGAACTATTAGCAATTTCAGACCTTACAGTGGATATTGTTCCTTTTACAAGTGAAGAGTACTATGAAGCATCGGGAGAGCTTGCCTACTTAAACATGATAGACAGCGAACCAATTTCTCTCATGATTAATATTGACTCACCTTGTCATCTAGGCTCACAGACGGCTGTTTCTCTTTATAATTTTAATGAGGCGTACAACCAGCAGCTTAATGAAGTGTTGCCTGTTCATTCAATGATTGTAAAAGGAAAAGAATGGTATGCCGGCGACCATGCACCGTTTCTGTTTAAAGGTGTTCCGTGCATGGCAGTAACTTCCTCTGATTTTTTTGAAGGAGCTTTGCAGTATACACATACACCAAATGACACGATGGATACAGTGGATAGCTCATTGATTCTGCCGACAGCAAATTTTGTATCTGACTATATTTTAAAAATCAGCGAGATGGAACAATCATTGTAGGACTTCAACCGCCCCAGTTGTAGCCGATTTTCTGTAATACTCTGGACGTTTGAATGCTTGGTAATCTTCGGCAGTAAAAGCTGTTTATATAAAGTATGTAAATAGCTGATGAGAGCGTGGAACAATAATCAGTTTCTACTCCTAATTTTATTTGAGCGTAATTTTTGTAAAAATTAATAAACTTTCTTACTATTTAGGTGTGAGCTGTTTTTGATAGTTGAAAGTAGCAGTAAATTGGAGGGAATCGGATGGAAGCAGAAACAAGGCATCAAACATCAACTTCAGCGTTTGATGAAACGATTATTCAAACGATTATAGGAGCAGCATTGGATCGAATTGACGGTGTGCTGAATATACATGGCCAGGTTTTCCTTTTAGATAAGGAAAATACGATAACAGAGGGTGAAACGGCCGCCGAAGGAATTAAAACTGAAATTGATGAAAACGAAGTGACGATTGACTTGAAGATAGTCGTCGAATTTGAAAAGGATTTATCAAAAATCTTTTGGGAAATTAAACAGCTGATTTCAGAAGAATTTGAGCGTCTGACAAATCTGAAAGTTACTGAAGTAAACGTTCAGATAAAAGATATTGTTACCAAAGAAGAGTATCAGGCAGCAGAAAAACAGTAACTGCATAAACTGTTTCCTGATTAAACAGCCGTCTAAAAAAGAATCTGGGAAGAAGCAGCCGCTTCTTTCCAGATTCTTTTCTCTATATTAAACTTTTTTAACATGGGCAGCTTGAAGTCCCCGGGAACCTTCAACGACCTCAAATGTTACTTCTTGATTCTCATCTAAATGTTTAAATCCTTCTTCTTCAATTGCAGTGAAATGAACGAAAATTTCTTCCTCTTCATTATACGTAAGAAAACCATATCCTTTTCTGTTATCAAACCATTTAACGACGCCTTTTTCCATTCGATTCACGCTCCTTTTAGATTTGAAACTAGTCTCATTATAATGACAAAAAAAGAAAACGTCAATATTTTGGAATAGACTGCATATAATCATGGAAAAGTTAAAAAATAATGGTTATAATAGAAAATAACTTAACGAAAATGAAAATATCAATAAAAAAGTTCGGGAAAAGAGGTAAAAATGAAAACAGATATTGAGATTGCTCAGGAAGTAGAACTCCTGCCTATCAAAAAGGTAGCAGAAAGAATTAATTTAAACGAAGCAGATTTAGAACTTTATGGGAACTACAAGGCAAAGCTAGATTTTTCTGCTATTCGAAGGTTGGATCAGGAAGAAGACGGCAAACTAATTTTAGTAACATCCATTAATCCTACGCCAGCGGGTGAAGGCAAGTCCACAGTTACGATTGGCTTAGGAGATGCTCTGAATAAAATCGGTAAGAAGACCGTTATTGCATTACGTGAGCCTTCATTAGGTCCAGTGATGGGGATTAAAGGCGGGGCCACCGGCGGCGGTTATGCGCAAGTTTTACCCATGGAAGATATTAATCTACACTTCACTGGGGATATGCATGCGATTACGACCGCCAATAATGCATTGTCTGCTCTTCTTGATAATCACATACAACAGGGAAATGAATTAAATATTGATGCAAGACGAATTATCTGGAAACGTGTAGTGGACTTAAATGACCGTGAGCTGAGACATGTAGTCGTTGGATTAGGCGGTCCTATCCAAGGTGTTCCTAGAGAAGATGGCTTTGATATTACGGTGGCCAGCGAAATCATGGCTATTCTTTGTTTAGCAGCCGACTTAGAGGATCTTAAGGTACGGTTGGGGAATATCGTGGTTGCCTATACCTTTGATAGAGAACCCGTGACTGTAAGTGACTTACAGATTCGAGGGGCACTGGCTTTGTTGCTGAAAGATGCGATTAAGCCAAATCTGGTACAGACAATATACGGTACAGCAGCTCTTGTTCACGGCGGACCGTTTGCCAATATCGCTCATGGATGCAATAGCGTTTTAGCGACAAAAACAGCCTTAAAGCTGGGGGATTATGTGGTAACTGAGGCCGGATTTGGTGCAGATTTAGGCGGGGAAAAATTCCTCGATATCAAAGTACCAAATCTAAAGAAAGCACCAGATGCAGTTGTCATTGTTGCGACCATTCGAGCATTGAAAATGCACGGCGGGCTGTCTAAGGGAGAGCTGGCAACAGAAAATGTTTTTGCTTTGAAAAAGGGGTTCGCTAACCTGAAAAAGCATATTGAAAATATGGAGAGTTATGGTTTACCTGTGGTTGTTGCAATAAATGAATTTGTCAGCGACACTAAAAAGGAAATTGAGATATTATTGGAAATGTGTGAAGAATTGAAGGTTCCTGTTGAACTAACAAAGGTTTGGGAGCTGGGGGCTGACGGCGGCACAGCTCTTGCTGAGACAGTGATTGGGACGATTGAAAAAGAAACGGCTGATTTCAGAACTATCTACTCTACAGGGATTGGTCTAGAAGAAAAAATTGAAACCATCGTACAAAAGATTTACGGCGGCGAAGGAGTTCAGCTATCACCGAAGGCTCAAAAGCAGCTGGAAACCTTCACAAAATACGGCTGGGACCGTTTACCAGTATGTATGGCTAAAACACAATATTCTCTTTCAGATGATCCAACCCAATTGGGAAGACCGGAGCACTTCAAGATAACTATTCGCGAACTGGTTCCTAAAATTGGCGCCGGCTTCATCGTAGCACTTACTGGAGATGTTATGACTATGCCGGGGCTGCCTAAAAAACCAGCAGCATTGAACATGGACATTGATGAAGAAGGTAATGCAATTGGTTTGTTTTAAAAAATAAGCTGTAAACCAGCGAGCTTGTGCCAGAAGTGTTCTGATTCTGGAAAGAAGGCGAAGTAGGCGGAAATGATTTTTGAAGTGCACCTCCTAAGTTAGAGTGAACATCTTACTTAGGAGGTGCACACTATTCTTTTTTAGTATCATCAGTTTATTTTTGAGACTATAAACTTGTCTACAGTTTTCCCTCTATATGCTTCAGTTTTTTGTAATGCTTTGACATTTTGGTATTTCTTTTTGGATAAAAAATAAATTATTTTTGAGTGTTAGCGCTTGCATTAGTGCGCTAATTATGGTATAAAATAAGTGTAAGGGGTAATAGAAATTCCCTAAAGAATCCTGTAGAAGAAGTACAGGGGAATAGTGAAAAAATGGACGTTGAGAGAACATCCAAAGTAAGAAGCCGAGACGGCACGAGAAAGGAACGTGGGAATTTGAGCAACAACTCCTTACTAACTGAATATGGTCTGGCAAGTGTTCAATAAATAGAAGGATTGAGTGGACATGAGAACCTCAATTCAGATGTGTATGAAAACAACAAGAGGAACACTTGTCAGACTACTTTTTTGTGTGTTGTTTTATTTATGGAAAAGAGTATATGAGACGGGCAAAGGGCGCTGCTTTTAGTGAGCAGAAGAACTTTGCTTTTTTTGTTTTACTCTTAAGTAGAAAATCATGGAAGAAAGCTTTTTAAAAGTGAAGGCAGACAAGCGGATGGATTCTCCTTTTCTAGCAACGTTTTTTAGTATATACTTGTTAAGAGCTGCATGGAGGTGTGGGAATATGAAGCTTTATATTACACGTAAAACCGGCTTTTACGGTATGGCAACACCAATCACTGTTTTAAAGAATGGGGAAAAATGGTTTGCTATTGGCAATAACTCAGCAAAAACCGTAGAGGTGCTTGAAAATGAGTTGGATTTACAGGTTTCTTTTTATCTTTTGAAAAGTGAACCCTTTCATTTAAAAAATGATGGATTGGATAAAGAGCTGGAAATTACAATGAATCCAATGCTGGTAGGTAATTATCTAATCTTTTTTGTATTGATGCTGCTGATTCCTGCAACAAGAATGCCTTTGATTGCTATTTTACTGTTTTTAGTGCTTTATTTTGTTTTTTTAATCACTTCACTCAAAAAAGCGTATGTAATTAAGGAGAAATCGAATGGGACATAATGCTGAGGAATTTTTAAATAGCTTTAACCGAATTGAAAAATGGCTGAAAGAAGAGCTAAACAATCCTTCTGCAATGGGCTTCAGCGAGATGGTTCGGCGTTTGGCAAGAAAGAAGCAGTCTCAGGTTGCTTCCGTTGAAAATGATCTTTTGCAGATGGCGCAGTTGAGAAATGCTATTGTTCACGAGCGGGTTTCCAAGGATTTTGTTATTGCGGAACCAAATCAATGGGCAGTAGATCGAATAGCTGAGATTGAAAAACAGCTGATAAAACCAGAAAAGGTTTTACCTAAATTTGGCAAACATGTAACAGGTTTTGAGAAGAAGATTCCTCTAAAGGAGATTTTGGAAATTATTGCTGAAAAGCGTTACTCCCAATTCCCAATATACCATTCGGGTGTGTTTATGGGATTGATTACTGTCCGCGGTTTAGGCATTTGGCTGGCTGTAGAGAGTCGGCGTGGGACTATAGAACTGGAAGGCAAGACTGCCGGTGATTTGCTAACTGATAACTATAAAGAAGCAAATTATCAGTTTGTGGATGAAGAAACAAATATCTATCAGGTGGAGGAAATGTTTGAAAGCCAGGTTCGGCTGGAGGCAATTCTGATTACGAAAAATGGAAATCCAAATGGAAATTTATTAGGAATTATCCGGCCAAGAGATTTGTACAATAATAGGGAAAAGGAATGATTTTGTTGTTAGCAGTTTATCTAATTATAAGTGCCTTGATTATTGGCATTGATCAATGGACGAAGTACTTAACAGTTTCTAACATTCAATTAGGAGAGACAAAGGAGTTTATCAACGGCTTTTTATCCTTTACATATGTTAGAAATACAGGTGCAGCATGGAGTATTTTAGAAGGGAAGATGATTTTTTTCTATATTATTACCGTGATTGTTGTTGCAGTGCTGGTGTATATGCTGATTAAAAACTTGAAAAGCAGCCGCTGGTTTACGATTGGTCTGAGTCTTGTTCTGGCGGGAGCCTTGGGTAACTTTATTGACCGGCTGCGCTTAGGGTATGTTGTCGACATGATTCAAACAGATTTTATGAGCTTTCCAATCTTTAACATAGCAGATATGTCATTAGTAATCGGTGTGGCGTGTATCTTTATCTACTTGATTTTAGATGAGCGGGCAGCTAAGAAAACGAATCAGAAATAAGCAGCAGTTGTACGGATAACAGACTGTGGTAATAAATAATTGAAAAGAGCGAAAATCTACTTAGATTATGAAGATTAGAAGGATGGCGGAAATGGAACAAATTGATGTAATAATAAAGGATGAAACTGGTAGAATCGATAAAGTCTTGAGCGAGAGGCTGGACTTCACCCGTTCTCAAATTCAGCAGTGGCTGAAAGACCAGCAGGTGAAAGTGAATGGAGAAGTTGTTCGTTCAAACTATAAAGTGAAAAAAGAAGACATGGTGACGATTGTTGTGCCAGAGCCGGAAGAACTGCAGATTGAAGCGGAAGATATTCCATTAACAATTGTCTATGAGGATCAGGATGTCGCTGTAATCAACAAGCCTCAGGGGATGGTTGTTCACCCGGCAGCAGGACATCCCAAAGGCACATTGGTTAACGCACTGATGTACCATATTAAGGACCTGTCTTCAATAAACGGCATCATTCGTCCAGGAATTGTTCATCGGATTGATAAAGATACCTCAGGCTTACTGATGGTAGCAAAAAATGATAAAGCACATGAAGCACTGGCTGAACAGCTAAAGGAAAAGACTTCTGTCAGAAAATATCTGGCGCTGGTTCATGGGGAAATTTCCCATGATAAAGGAGAAATTAATGCCCCAATTGGCCGTTCAAAGGCAGACCGGAAAATGCAGGCTGTAATCGAAGGGGGCAAACCAGCTGTTACTCATTTTCAGGTATTGGAACGGTTTAATGATTTTACGTTGATTGAGCTGCAGCTTGAAACAGGGCGGACGCATCAAATTCGCGTTCACATGAAATATATTGGCTACCCCGTAGCTGGAGATCCATTATACGGACCGAAAAAGACATTGGCGGGGCAAGGTCAGTTTCTGCATGCTAAGCTTTTAGGCTTCACGCATCCAACAACTGGCGAGTACATGGAATTTGAAGCCCCTCTTCCTGAGATTTTTGAAAAAACTTTGGAGCAATTAAGAAATAATCATTGATTTATTATCTGATACAAGGTAAACTGTTTTTAGTTGAATAAGCAGTCCTTTAAGAGTAGTCCCGTGAGGCTAAGAAGGAGACATGCAGATAACCTTGAGTGCGCTCAAAGGATGTATCTGTGTGCATTACAGTATACAATTATGTAAGTATCCTCCTGCCTTCTGGGCAGGAGTTTTTTTGTGTCTAAAAAGCTGACGGCTGTCAACAGAATCAACAAGTTAAAAAGATTTTTATTCATATAAGGAGGCAACAAAAATGCAGGGCAAAGAAGTTGTAGATGCAGTAACAATGAAACGGGCATTAACTCGTATCACGTATGAAATCATTGAAAGAAACAAAGGGATTCAGGATATTGTGCTTGTGGGAATCAAGACAAGAGGGATCTATATTGCCGCCAGAATTGCAGAACGTTTGAAACAACTGGAAAATATTGAGGTGCCTGTAGGCGAGCTTGATATTACCTTATATAGAGATGATGTGGCTAACGATGTTGCTGAGGAAGCCGAACTGCATTCCTCCGATATTCCATTTTCAGTAAAAGGAAAGCAGGTTATCTTGGTAGATGATGTTCTATTCACTGGACGCACGATCCGGGCTGCTCTGGATGCAGTGATAGATTTGGGAAGACCCAAAAAAATATCACTGGCAGTGCTTGTGGATAGAGGCCATAGAGAATTACCGATTCGGGCAGATTATGTTGGGAAGAATATTCCAACGGCAATGACTGAGGAAATAATCGTTGAGATGGAAGAAATCGACGGAACAGATCGAATACTAATTAATAAAACAGCAGAATAAAGTTTATGAATAAATGAGAGAGTTGGAAAGAAGAAATGTTGGAAAAAAAGTTTAGAAATACAGATGTTGTACTGGATATTCAAGATAAACCAAAGGCTTTACAATGGATGGGGCTAAGCCTGCAGCATCTTTTTACAATGTTCGGCGCCAATGTATTGGTACCTATTCTGACAGGGCTGGAGCCAAGCATTGCTTTGTTTAGTTCAGGTGTTGGGACCTTGTTGTACATCTTAATCACTAAAGGATCAGTTCCTGCTTATCTAGGCAGCAGCTTTGCATTTATCTCTGCTATCAATGCGCTAATGGCAACACAAGGATATCCTGCAGTGGCTCAGGGAATCATTTATGCAGGAATCGTTTATCTGATTGTTGCTTTGATTATTGCTAAAACAGGTTCTGATTGGATCAATAAGATTTTACCCCCAGTGGTTGTTGGACCTGTAATCATGGTTATCGGCCTAGGGCTGGCATCCACTGCGGCGAATCAGGCAATGTTTAAAACATTGGAAAATGGCGAATCAGTTTATGACAGTAAATTCTTTTTGGTAGCATTGTTCACACTGGGAATTACCATCTTTTATAACATGTTCCTTAAAGGCTTTCTGAGCTTGATTCCTATTTTACTGGGAATTGTTACAGGATATATTTTTGCAGTCCTGATGGGGATTGTCGATTTTGCGCCAGTTAGTGCTGCACCGTGGTTTGGGCTTCCGGCTTTCCAGATTCCCTTTGTTGACTATGATGTCAAGTTTTCATTAGCCGCCTTAACCAGTATGGCGCCGATTGCGTTTGTAACAATGACAGAGCACATGGGTCACCTGATGGTTCTAAGTAAAATTACTAAAAGAGATTTCTTCAAGTCTCCGGGTCTTAATAAGACATTGCTGGCAGATGGACTGTCTACCATTATTGGAGGATTTACCGGCGGACCACCGACAACTAGCTACGGAGAGAATATCGGTGTACTGGCAATTACTAAGGTACACAGCGTTTATGTTATTGGCGGAGCAGCAGGGTTGGCAATCGTTGCTGGTTTTATCGGTAAAGTAAGTGCTTTGATTCTAAGTATTCCAAGTCCGGTAATTGGCGGCATCAGCTTCTTGCTTTTCGGAGTAATTGCTTCCAGTGGCTTGAGAATTTTAATTGATAATAAAGTTGATTATGATCAAAAACGTAATTTGGTTATCACTTCAGCAATTTTGGTTATTGGAATCGGCGGAGCCTATTTAAAAATTGCCAACTTTGAGTTAACCAGTATGGCATTAGCGACAGTGTTAGGAATTATCTTAAATTTGGTTCTTCCTGAAAAGGCTCGTAGTGAAAAATAAAAGCAAAAATGAAAAAAAGTCATTTCTTTCGCTGTAACTAGTGTAGAAGAAAAGACTAACAAATCGTTAAAAGAACCAAGATAGATTTTAAGAAGTAAACCAGTCAGTTTTATCAAAATAACAGGAGGAATGACGAATGATTCATACATCAGAGCGGGTTAGTTTAAAGCATTTGTTGACAGTAGAAGCATTAAGTGATCAGGAAGTAATGGGCCTGATCCGTCGGGGACAGGAGTTCAAGCAGGGGGCGGTCTGGGAATCCGGAGGAAAGCAGTATTTTGCAACGAACCTTTTCTTTGAAAACAGCACGCGGACCCACAAGAGTTTTGACGTCGCTGAGAAGAAGCTTGGTCTGGAAGTGATTGAGTTTGAAGCTGGCACAAGCTCCGTTCAAAAAGGCGAGACATTGTATGACACCGTGTTAACAATGTCCGCACTTGGAATTGACGTTGCAGTCATTCGTCATGGAGAAGAAAATTATTATGATGAGCTGATTCAAAGTAAAACGATTCAGTGTTCAATCATTAACGGCGGAGACGGCAGCGGTCAGCACCCTAGTCAATGTCTGCTGGATTTGATGACAATCTATGAAGAATTCGGCCGTTTTGCTGGACTGAAGGTTGCGATTATTGGCGACTTGACTCATTCCAGAGTAGCAAAATCTAACATGCAGATGCTGAAGCGTTTGGGAGCTGAGGTTTATTTCTCTGGTCCGAGAGAGTGGTATGATGAGCAGTTTGATGTATACGGAGAGTACGGGGAGCTGGATGAAATTGTGGAAAAAGTAGATGTGATGATGATGCTGCGGGTACAGCATGAACGTCATGACGGGACAGAAAGCTTTTCAAAGGAAGACTACCATCAGCAATACGGATTAACTGTAGAACGGGCAAAACGTATGCAGAAGCAGGCAATTATCATGCACCCGGCGCCAATCAATCGGGATGTAGAGCTGGCAGATTCTCTGGTAGAGAGCCTGCAGTCAAGAATTATACAGCAGATGAGCAATGGCGTGTATGTAAGAATGGCAATTTTAGAAGCAGTATTATCAGGAAAGGTGTAGGTGGAATGTATGAAAACATTAATAAAAAATGGAAAAATCGTAGTTAAAGATAATCAAGTAACCGCAGCAGCTGTTTGGATAGAGGATGGAAAAATTGCAGCGATTGGTCAAGCGTTCGAGGAAGCAGATTTTGATCAAGTATATGATGCACAAGGTCAGTTGATTACTCCAGGACTAGTAGATGTCCATGTTCACTTAAGAGAACCCGGCTTTACTTACAAAGAGACGATTGAAACAGGGAGTAAAGCGGCGGCTAGAGGCGGATTTACCACAGTCTGTGCTATGCCTAATCTGAATCCGGTACCTGATACTGCCGAAAAATTGAAAGAAATCTATGAGATTATAAAAAATGAAGCTCAAGTAAAGGTGCTGCAATATGCACCAATCACTGAAGAGCTGCGGAGTGAACGTTTAACAGATCAGAAAGCCCTTAAGGAAGCCGGAGCTTTTGCTTTTACAAATGACGGCGTGGGGGTACAAACTGCAGGAACGATGTATCTGGCGATGAAGGAAGCTGCAGCAAATAACATGGCGTTGGTGGCTCATACAGAGGATGAATCGCTGCTTTTCGGCGGTGTCATGCACGAAGGCGAAATCTCGAAGAAACTGGGACTTCCGGGAATTTTGAGTGCAACAGAAGCTTCTCAAATTGCCAGAGACATCACCTTGGCGAAAGAAACGGGTGCACATTATCATGTTTGTCACGTATCTACAGAAGAAAGTGTTCGCGTGATTCGTGATGGAAAACGTGCAGGTATTCATGTTACGGCTGAGGTTTCACCTCACCACCTGCTTTTAATTGATGAAGATATTCCTGAAGATAACGGTTTTTGGAAAATGAATCCTCCATTAAGAGGAAAAGCGGACCGGCAGGCGTTAATCGACGGGCTGCTGGATGGCACAATTGACTGTATTGCAACGGATCATGCTCCTCATGGTTTGGAAGAAAAGGAACAGAGCTTTTTGAAAGCTCCATTTGGAATTGTCGGCAGTGAAACTGCTTTTCAGCTAATTTATACACATTTCGTTGAAACAGGAAAATTCACTTTGGAACAGGTTATCGACTGGATGGCAGTGAAGCCGGCTCAATTATTCGGATTAGATGCAGGAACGCTGCAAATCGGTGCACCGGCAGATCTAGCAGTGTTTAATCTTGATCTAGAAGAGGCAATAGATGATAAGCAGTTTCTATCTAAAGCAGTCAACACACCATTTGTCGGCTGGAAAGTAAAAGGGAACACTATGATGACCTTTGTAGATGGAAAGCTGGTATGGAAGAAAGAGGAGGCATAACACGTTGAAACGATTACTGATTTTAGAAGATGGTACGGTCTTCGAAGGAAAAGCCTTCGGAGCAGAAGCAAATGTGGTAGGCGAGGTTGTTTTTACAACTAGTATGACTGGCTACCAGGAAACAATCACAGACCAAAGCTTTAATGGTCAAATCATTACATTTACCTATCCGATGGTAGGGAATTACGGAGTAAACCGTGATGATTATGAATCAATTTCTCCAACCTGTAAAGGGGTGATTGTTAAAGAGCATGCACGTCTGGCTTCTAACTGGCGTAATCAAATGACACTGGATGAATTCCTGAAGAGAAAAGGAATTCCAGGGATTTCAGGGATTGATACTCGTGCATTGACGAAGAAACTTCGTTCAGTCGGAACGATGAAAGGCATGCTGGCAGATGCAGGCGACGATTTTAATCATCTTTTTGATCAGCTGAAGGCAACTGTACTGCCGCACAATCAGGTTGCTCAAGTTTCTACAACCAAACCGTATCCGAGTCCGGGAAGCGGCAGAAATGTTGTTGTTGTGGATTTTGGTTTGAAGCATAGTATCCTGCGTGAGCTTTCAAACAGACAATGCAATCTAACCGTTCTTCCATATAATACAGATGCACAGACGATTTTAGATTTGCATCCGGATGGCGTTATGCTGACAAACGGACCAGGAGATCCCAAGGATGTTCCAGAAGCAATTAAAATGATTCAGGGCATTCAAGGGAAGGTTCCTATTTTTGGTATTTGCTTAGGCCACCAGCTATTTTCTCTAGCGAATGGGGCAGATACTTACAAAATGAAATTTGGTCATCGCGGGTTGAATCATCCAGTTCGTGAAATTGCGACAGGCAGAATCGATTTTACTTCGCAAAATCATGGCTATGCAGTGGATGAAAAAACAATTGATTCAGATAAACTGATGGTAACCCACGTGGAAATCAATGACGGAACAGTTGAAGGTGTACGCCATAAAGAATTTCCTGCCTTTACAGTACAGTATCATCCAGATGCTGCACCAGGTCCTCATGATGGGTTACATCTTTTTGACGAATTTATGGAATTAATGGATGCATGGAAGGAGCAGGGAAATGCCTAAACGTACAGATATAAAGAAAATCATGGTCATTGGTTCAGGACCAATTATTATTGGTCAGGCAGCAGAGTTTGACTATGCAGGAACACAGGCTTGCCTTGCGCTAAGAGAGGAAGGCTATGAAGTTATTCTAGTCAATTCCAATCCGGCAACAATCATGACTGATAAAGAAATTGCGGATAAAGTCTATATCGAACCGATTACACTGGAGTTTGTTTCAAGGATTCTTAGAAAAGAACGTCCAGATGCACTGCTGCCTACATTGGGCGGTCAAACTGGATTGAATATGGCAATGGAGCTGGCAGCTTCTGGTATTTTAGATGAGCTGAACGTTGAGCTTCTAGGAACTAAGTTAAGTGCGATTGATCAGGCGGAAGACAGAGATTTGTTCAAGCAGCTGATGGAGGAGCTAGGGCAGCCGATTCCAGAAAGTGATATTGTGCATACAGTAGAAGAAGCACTGGCTTTTGCAGAAACAATCGGCTATCCGATCATTGTTCGACCTGCGTTTACACTGGGCGGTACAGGCGGCGGCATGTGCGACAATGAGGAAGAGCTGCGTATTGTAGCTGAAAACGGCTTGAAGCTCTCCCCGGCAACTCAGTGCCTAATTGAAAAAAGTATTGCCGGCTATAAGGAAATTGAATACGAAGTAATGCGTGATTCGGCGGACAATGCAATCGTTGTCTGTAATATGGAAAACTTTGACCCTGTGGGCATTCATACTGGAGACTCGATTGTTTTTGCGCCAAGTCAAACAATGTCTGATTATGAGTATCAAATGCTGAGAGATGCTTCGTTAAAGATCATCCGGGCATTAAAAATAGAAGGCGGTTGTAACGTTCAGCTGGCGCTGGATCCCCATAGCTTTGAATACTATGTTATTGAGGTAAACCCTCGTGTTTCCCGCTCCTCTGCTTTAGCAAGTAAAGCAACCGGCTACCCGATTGCAAAGCTTGCCGCAAAAATTGCAGTGGGCTTAACGCTGGATGAAATGAAAAATCCGGTAACTGGAACGACATACGCTGAATTTGAACCTGCATTGGACTATGTAGTAGCTAAGATTCCACGCTGGCCTTTTGATAAGTTTGAAAAGGGCGAACGTTTATTAGGAACCCAGATGAAAGCGACTGGAGAAGTGATGGCTATTGGTCGAAACATTGAAGAATCACTTCTTAAAGCTGTCCGTTCTTTGGAAATTGGTACCTATCACAATGAGCTAAAAGAACTAAAGGACGTTTCCGACGATGTACTAACTGAAAAAATTGTTAAGGCACAGGATGACCGTTTATTCTACCTGTCTGAGGCATTAAGAAGAGGCTATAGTATTGAAGACTTGGCATTATTAACAAAGATTGATTTATTCTTCCTTGATAAGCTGCTTCATATTGTTGAACTAGAGCAATCACTTAGCGAAAGTGTTGATGACCTGGCAGTGTTGAAAGAAGCGAAGCAAAATGGGTTCACTGATCGAAAAATTGCGGAGCTGTGGCAGACAACCACAGAAACAATCACTCAAATACGAAAAACACAAGGTATCGTTCCTGTCTATAAGATGGTAGACACGTGTGCGGCAGAATTTGAATCTCAAACCCCTTATTTTTACAGTAGCTATGAGTTCGAAAATGAAAGTATTCGTTCTGACAAGCCTTCTGTTTTAGTCTTAGGCTCAGGGCCTATTCGGATTGGTCAGGGAGTAGAGTTTGACTATGCGACAGTTCATTCAGTAAAAGCAATTCAGGCCGCCGGCTACGAAGCAATCATTATGAACAGCAACCCTGAGACGGTTTCTACGGATTTCTCGATATCTGATAAGCTGTACTTCGAGCCATTAACACTGGAAGATGTCATGAATGTGATTGATTTGGAGCAGCCTATTGGAGTGATTGTCCAGTTTGGCGGTCAAACAGCGATTAACTTAGCTGAACCGCTAGTGAAAAACGGAGTGAAAATTCTCGGAACAACAATCGAAGATTTAGACCGTGCCGAAAACCGTGATTTATTTGAACAGGCATTGAATGAGCTTGAAATCCCTCAGCCGCCAGGTGATACAGCAACTAGTGAAGCAGAGGCAGTGGCAGTGGCCAACCGTATCGGCTATCCAGTTTTAGTTCGCCCAAGCTATGTTTTAGGGGGACGGGCGATGGAGATTGTGGAAAATCAGAAAGATCTGGAAGACTATATGAAAAATGCTGTTAAGGCTTCTCCGGAGCATCCAGTTCTGGTCGACAGCTATTTACTGGGACGGGAATGCGAGGTTGATGCCATTTGTGACGGTGAAACAGTGTTAATTCCGGGAATCATGGAGCATATTGAGCGGGCAGGTGTTCACTCAGGCGATTCGATGGCTGTTTATCCACCACAGACACTATCTGAAACTATCAAAGAAACAATTACTGAATACACTAAAAAACTAGCATTGGGACTGAACTGCATTGGAATGATGAATATTCAGTTTGTGATTCATGAAGAGACTGTTTATGTTATTGAAGTCAATCCACGGGCGAGCCGGACGGTTCCCTTCCTGAGTAAAATCACAGGTATTCCCATGGCGCAGATAGCAACCAAAGCTATTCTGGGTGAAAAGCTAACTGATTTGGGCTATACAGATGGTCTGTATCCAGAAAGCAAACAGGTTCACATCAAAGCACCGGTCTTCTCATTTACGAAGCTACAGAAAGTGGATACTTATCTTGGACCAGAAATGAAGTCAACAGGGGAAGTGATGGGCTCGGATTATAGTCTTGAAAAAGCATTGTATAAAGCTTTTGAAGCAAGCGGGCTGCATTTGCCAAGCTATGGGGCTGTCTTATTCACTATTGCTGACGAAACCAAAGAAGAGGCACTGGATTTGGCCAAACGCTTTACAGAGATTGGCTATAGTCTTACAGCTACAGCGGGAACTGCTCAATATTTTGCTAAGGCAGGGCTGCAGGTAGAAACGATTTCAAAAATCGAAGATAAAGAATCAGGTAAAGAAACGGTTGTTGATTTGATTCGCAGCGGACAAACTCAAGTTGTTATCAACACAATGGATAAAAACCGCTCATCAGCAAATGAAGACGGCTTTATCATCCGCAGAGAATCTGTGGAGCATGGTGTTCCGTTGTTTACTTCGCTGGATACAGCAAATGCCATCTTAAAAGTGCTGGAATCAAGAGCTTTTTCAACAGAAGCTATCTAAAAAAATAGAAGTAAGCTATCATAATAAGTGATAGCACAACATATCCCTTTTGCTAGAAGAACAGTTAAGAGGAAAAGTAGAGAGCAACCGGACTTAGCGCTCTCTACAGCTCCTCAATTAAACAGCAGATAAGCACAAGGGTGTGCCATAAGTTTATTTCTGAAAGGAGTCTGACGATGAAACAGGAAATGATGACAATCACTGCGCAGAAGCAGCTGGCCCCAAGGATTTTTCAAATGACATTGACCGGTGAGTTAGTCAAAGAAATGGGAACCCCAGGACAGTTTCTACATATTAAAGTACCGCGCGAGGATCTTTTGCTTAGACGGCCAATTAGTATCAACCAGATTAACAAAGAAGAAAGCAGCTGTACAATCATTTATCGTACAGAAGGGGATGGTACCCAGTATTTTTCTACAATGACAGTAGGAGAACAGCTGGATGTAATGGGACCATTAGGTAATGGCTTTGACTTGTCTGACCTAAAGACTGGACAGCGGGTTTATGTTGTCGGCGGCGGAATCGGCATCCCGCCTATGTACGAACTATCAAAGCAGCTGAAAGCGAAAGGCGTTGAAGTCATTCATTTTCTTGGATATGCCTCGAAGGAAGTAGCTTATTTTCAAGATGAATTTATGGCATTAGGAGATACTCGTTTTGCAACAGATGATGGTTCTTTTGGTATTCAAGGGAATGTGGGTAATTTATTGATGACAGCTTTGGAGGATGAAGCACCAGCTGCAGTTTTTGCTTGTGGTGCTAACGGCATGTTGAAAACCGTAGCGCAGCTATTTTCAGATAATCCGAATGTGTTTCTCTCTTTGGAACAGCGAATGGCCTGTGGAATGGGCGCTTGTTATGCCTGTGTTTGTCATGTGCCGGATGACGAGACTGGAACTAAGAGTGTAAAAGTTTGCGATGAGGGTCCTATTTTCAGGGCTAGGGAGGTTGTATTATGATGAAAAATCCTTTAGCAGTCAGTCTTCCAGGACTAACATTAAAAAACCCTATTATCCCTGCCAGCGGCTGTTTTGGCTTTGGCGAAGAATATGCAAAATATTACGATATCGGTTTGCTTGGCTCAATCATGATTAAAGCAACGACTGCAGAAGCTCGTTTTGGAAATGCAACACCGCGGGTTGCTGAGACGCCTAGCGGCATGCTGAATGCCATTGGCTTACAGAATCCGGGGCTCAAGGTAGTAATGGAAGAAAAGCTTCCAGCATTGGAAAAATACGATTTACCGATTATTGCCAATGTTGCGGGTGCCTGCGAAGAAGACTATGTTGAAGTTTGTGCCAAAATTGGGGATGCTTCAAATGTCGGCGCCATCGAGTTGAATATTTCCTGTCCCAATGTTAAGCATGGGGGAATCGCGTTTGGTACAGATCCCGATGTCGCATTTCAATTAACAGAAGCAGTGAAAAAGGTAGCAAAAGTACCGGTTTATGTTAAGCTTTCGCCGAATGTTACTGATATTGTGCCAATCGCTCAAGCTATTGAAGCAGGTGGTGCAGACGGCTTTACAATGATAAACACGCTGCTGGGCATGCGGATTGATTTAAAAACTAGAAGACCGATTCTGGCAAATAGTACTGGAGGATTATCAGGTCCGGCAATTAAGCCGGTGGCGATTCGCCTTATTCATCAGGTTTCGCAAGTCTCTTCACTTCCGATTATTGGAATGGGCGGCGTGCAGACAGTAGATGATGTCCTGGAAATGTTTATGGCTGGTGCAAGCGCAGTTGGTGTAGGTACCGCGAATTTTACTGATCCTTATATTTGTCCTAAATTGATTGAAGGCTTGCCTATTCGCATGGCAGAGCTTGGTATTGAATCATTGGAGCAGTTAATTAAAGAAGTAAGAGAGGAGCGGCGCTCATGATTGAACGTCCGGTTATTGCATTGGATTTCCCTTCAAAAAAAGATGTAGAACATTTTCTTGAAGGGTTTCCTGTGGAAGAAAAGCTTTATTTGAAAGTAGGAATGGAGCTGTTTTATCAGGAGGGTCCGGAAATTGTCCGCTTTTTGAAACAGGCTGGTCATTCTGTCTTTCTGGATTTGAAGCTGCATGATATTCCAAACACTGTAGAAAGTGCGATGAAGGGATTGGCGAAGCTTGGCGTAGATATGACAAATGTTCATGCGGCCGGCGGGATTCAAATGATGCAGGCTGCTAAGCGAGGGCTTGAAGCTGGAGCTCAGCAAGCCCAAACACCCATTCTGATTGCCGTTACTCAGCTGACATCGACTAGTGAAGAAGAAATGCAGCACGATCAGCTAATTCATGCTTCATTAAAGGACAGTGTTAAGCACTATGCTAAATGTGCTGAAACGGCTGGGCTAAATGGCGTTGTTTGTTCTGCGCAAGAAGTCCAACTGATTAAGGAATCGACGAATGAATCCTTTGTTTGTCTAACACCAGGTATTCGTCCGGCCGGAAGTGCCGTTGGCGATCAGAAGCGGGTAATGACGCCCGCAGCAGCAAGAGAAATCGGTTCAGATTATATAGTAGTTGGGCGTCCAATCACTCAGGCTGAGAATCCCTATCAAGCATATCTGTCAATTAAAAAGGAATGGAGCGGAAATTAAATGACTGAATTAGCAAAAAATGTAGCAAAGGATTTATTAAAAATTGAAGCGGTGTTTTTAAGTCCAAATGATCCCTTCACATGGGCTAGCGGCATTAAAAGTCCAATCTATTGCGACAACCGCATTACTATGAGCTATCCAATGATTCGTAAAGAAATCGCTCAAGGTCTGGCAGCAGCCATTAAGGAGAAGTATCCAGAGGTTGAAGTAATTGCAGGAACAGCTACAGCGGGTATTCCTCATGCTGCCTGGGTTGCAGATATTCTTGACCTGCCGATGGTTTACATTCGCAGTAAGGCAAAGGAACATGGGAAAGGGAACCAGATTGAAGGACGTATCAGCGAAGGTCAGAAAATGGTTATCATTGAAGATTTGATTTCAACTGGCGGGAGTGTCCTTGAAGCCGCAGAAGCAGCCAAACGTGAAGGAGCCGATGTTTTAGGCGTAGCTGCAATCTTTACCTATGAATTGCCAAAGGGACTAGAAAATTTTGAGGCGCATGGTATTGAGTTGACGACATTAACAAATTACTCAACACTGCTTGAAGCGGCGCTGGAAGCAAAATACATTGAAGCTCAGGATTTAGAACTACTACAGGAATGGAAGCAAAACCCAGCTGCTTGGAAAACAGTGTAAAAATGAAACGGGAGAACAGATTAGATAAAAGTGATTGAATTTAAGCTGCGGGCAGCTAGCTTTTCATCACTTGTTCTACATACGTAGTAAGTAATCACAGTGATTCAAAGCACCAGGTAGGTACTTTTCATCATCTGTTCTACATACGTAGTAGTAATCACAGTGATTCAAAGCATTAAGAAGGAATGTACGAAAATGACAGGAAACACGAAGGTCAGCCATTCGCTGTCGACGTATTACCGCAGAAGCTGCTTCCATCTCACTGTCTATTCGGTTTTAAGTGTGCTGAAGGTCTAGAGGTCTAATTGTATCTCAGATTTTTGATACCTATTTCAATTTAGAATAAACGTTGGGACAGAAGCAGTAATTTTTAGATGTTTGCCGCTTGTGTCCTTTTTTATTTTATTGAGCAGTGATTTTCGGGAGGTCATTGTTTGACCCAAATTGGGAAATAGGATACAGTTATCAAAAATAATTTTTTTCTTTTAGGAGGCCGTATGAAAAATATTCGAAATATGGATGTAGAATGGAGTTATTCAGGAGAAAGAGGTCCAGAACATTGGGGGACTTTATGTGACTGGTTTGCTGAAGGAGCGGCATTTCCAGATCAGTCGCCAATTCGTCTTTCTGTCGATTCTATCAATGAGAAGAAGCTTATAGGCAGTGACAGCATTGCCTTTCATTATAAAAAAGAAGTCTTTACTGAAAAAGAATTTAAAAATACTATGCACTTTGTACCGCCAAATACAGAAAGCTTCATCGTGTATGCGGATCAGACCTATCATTTGACGGATATCCACTTTCATACGCCAGCAGAGCATCTGCTTGAAGAACAGGAGTATCCTATCGAGTTTCATCTAGTTCATATGAATGATTTAGGTCAAAACCTGGTAGTAGGCTGCTTGTTCAATCTGACGAGAGATGTAAACAAATTTACAGAGCTAAGAACGCTGGTTGAAGGCAGCATAAGAACACATGAGTTTTATTTTGACCCTTCCGTTTTTTTACCGGAAAAACGAAGCCATTTTCATTATACAGGTTCTTTAACTACTCCGCCGACAAAGGGACCGATTCCTTGGTTTGTGTTCCAAGAAGTGGGGCAGATGGATAGGCAATTGGTTGAATCCCTGAAAGAAGGTATGCTGGCGCTCAATAGCCGTCCGCTGCAGGATAGAAAAGGTCGTCCGGTTTATTTAGTCGAATGAACAATGGAGAATGATGATGAATATAAAACAAATGAAATATGTCGTAGCGGTTGCTGATAACGGCAGTTTTCGAGAAGCTGCGAAAAAGCTCTTTATCGCCCAGCCTAGCTTATCCAATAGCATAAAAGAGCTGGAAGATGAATTAGGTATTCGTTTATTTACGCGAACAAACAAAGGGGCTTTTCTAACAGAAGCAGGAGTTCAATTTTTAGAGCATGCTGAAAAAGTATTGACACCGCTGGCATTATTAGAACAGCGCTATATCCAGCAGCAGGCAAGTGAACGTTTCTCTGTCTCTTCACAGCATTATGATTTTTTGGGAAAAATTATGGCGCAGATGATTAAAAAATTTGAAGAGCAATACAAAGAATTCCGTCTGTTCGAAACGACCACTCTTAAAGTGATTGAAGATGTAAAAAGTCATAACAGTGAACTGGGGATACTGTATTTAAATAGTAAGAATCGGTCTGGTATTGAACGTCACTTGTCAGGGACGAATCTAACTTATGAAGTGATTGGCAATTTTGCTACCCACATTTTCTTGGGCAACCATCATCCTTTAGCCCATAAAAGACAAATTGGCTTAAAGGAATTAATGGCCTATCCTCAGGTTCGTTTTATTCAGGAGGGTAGTGAATTTTCTTATTTTGCTGAAGACTTGATTGAAGAAGATGAACAAGGAACGGTTATTTATGTTAACGACCGGGGAACACTGATGAACATTCTAGCTGAAACGAATGCCTATGCTTCCGGCTCAGGTATCGTTACTGGATTTACGAAAAAGGAAATTAGACTAATCCCTCTAGAACAGTCGGAAGAAAATAAAATCTGTATCCTCTATCAGAAAAATCAGCAGCGAACAGAAATTGCGCATCATTTTGTTAAGCTGTTGAAGGAAGTTTCTAGAACAATCAGTTAGCAAAAGAGTCAGCTTTACAAGCAAAGAGGGGAGTAACCCTTTCTTGCTAAACGCTCTTTAGCCAGCCGATAGCTTATTCGTGCTTTCTTACTTCTCAAAAAAGCTTGAAACAAAACCAGTGAATCTCTGTTTTTTGCTCCAAGCGCTATGATAGTATGCAGTTTATTGTCTGTCAACCTGAGATGAGGTTGAATCATTTTTTTAAAGGAACTATACCCTTGTTTATTTAACGACGGTACAGTTCCTTTTTATAATAAAGCTAATTTTTAATTTGTTCTTTTAGGAAACAATCAATAGCTGCGGCTGTTTTCTCCATCTCTTCACGAGTGCCAATCGAAATTCGCAGATATTTTTTTAAGCGTTCTGGTTTAGCAAAATAACGGACAAAAATATTCTGTTCTTCTAAAAAATGATAAAGTTCGGGTATATCGATTGTTTTATGGGTTGTTAATACAAAATTAGTTTGAGAATCCAAAGACTGAAAACCGAAGGTAGCCAGTTTACTGACGAACCACTCTCTTGTTTTGCAGATTTCTTCATTTATTTTCTGATAGTAGCTAGTATCTTCAACTGCTGCAGCTGCCAGTTTCTCAGCTAGTAAATCAACAGAATAAGGATTAAAAGAAGACTTGATGCTTTCCATAACCGCGATATACCGAGGATCTCCTATGGCATATCCGATACGCAAACCAGCCAGTGATTGGGACTTTGATAAGGTACGGACAATAATCAAATTAGAAAATTCATCAAGTAAAGGAAGCATCGTTTCTTCTGCAAATTCTGCATAAGCCTCATCAATGATGACAATCACATCTGGATGTTTTTTTAAGAGTGTGCGAATAGCCTCTGAAGATTTAAATAAACCAGTCGGGGCATTAGGATTAGCAATAACTATACCGCCATTTGGCTGGTTGTAATCAGAAAAATCAATATGAAAATCCGTCGTTAACGGCAGTTCTTTAAAGGGGATATGAAACAAGTCAGCCCAAACCTTATAAAAACCATAAGTAATATCAGGAAAAAGAATCGATTCGCTGCTATTAAAAAAAGCAAGAAAACAAAATGCTAATACTTCATCAGAACCATTTCCAATAATTAATTGTTCCGGGAGCAGCTGGTGTTTGTCAGCCAGTGTATTTTTTAAAAGCTGATTGTCTAAAGAGCTGTAGCGTTTTAAGTCCTCTACTTTGAACTCTTTTAACGCTTTTTCGACCTTTGGTGAAGGAGGGTAGGGATTTTCATTTGTGTTAATTTTAATCATATTTGGATAATTTGGCTGATTCCCAGGAATGTATGGTGCGATTTTACGAATGCCTTTCATCGTTTCACGCCTTTCTCTATTAAGTATTCGTGATTTTCTTAACTATAAAGAATCGAAAAAGGAAATGCAAGAGTAAAATGAGATTTTGACGAGAAAAAAATCATGTTTTTAAATAATATTTTCATTATTAAGCAGAATATGATACCATAATGAGCAAGTATAAAGGAGTGATGTTAATGGACTTAACAAACAGATTTAATCAGCAGGTTTATAAGATTGCGGTTTCTACAATCCGCCGCTTTGATGAGCAGGTTTCTACAATTCCTGATATATTGAAGCTGACATTGGGTGAGCCTGATTTTAATACGCCAGACCATGTAAAAGAAGCCGGACAACAGGCAATTGAGCAGAATTTCTCTCATTATTCAGGCATGGCAGGGTTAACGGATGTCCGCGAAGCAGCTGCATACTTTATGAAGGAAAAATATGGATTAGCTTATGATCCTTTAACAGAAGTTTTAGTCACTATTGGTGCAACTGAAGCGATATCTGCCAGTTTGCTGGCTATTTTGGAAAAAGGAGATAAGGTCCTGCTGCCGGCACCAATCTATCCAGGGTATGAACCAGTGATTACACTAGCGGGTGCAGAGCCTGTATATATAGATACAACAAGCAATGGTTTTGTTTTAACACCGGAAATGATTGATGAAGCCATGGCAGTCCATGGTGAACAGGTGAAAGCAGTCATTTTGAATTATCCAAGCAATCCGACTGGGGTAACCTACAATCGTTCAGAGGTTCAAGCAATTGCAGAGGTTCTGAAAAAATACCCAGTATTTGTTATCAGTGATGAAGTGTATAGTGAGCTGACCTATGATGATCCCCATGTATCGATTGCTGAATTTATTCCTGAGCAGACTATTATGATTAATGGGTTGTCTAAATCTCACGCAATGACAGGCTGGAGAATCGGCTTCATTTTTAGCAGAAAAGAGTTAACCGGAGAAATTATTAAGGTCCATCAATATCTGGTAACAGCTGCTTCAACAATTTCTCAAAAGGCAGCAGTCCGGGCATTGGTTGAGGGAATCAATGACGGCGTAATTATGAAGGAAGAGTACCGTAAACGTCGTGATTTTGTTTATGATCAGATGACAACCCTAGGTTTTCAAGTTGCTCGACCGAATGGTGCCTTTTATATTTTTGCAAAAATACCTGAGGGTGTTGAACAAGACTCAATGAAGTTCTGTATTGATTTGGCAGAGAAGCAGGCACTAGCACTAATTCCCGGAATTGCATTCGGACCGGAAGCAGAAGGTTATGTCCGAATTAGCTATGCTGCCGATATGGAACGACTGGTTGAAGCGATGAATCGGTTGACTATCTATATGACTAAAGAGATAAAAGATTAGGACCATACATTACAACTTGCGTCCCAAACAAGTGCTGATAAACATCTTTCTTATTGCTTAGAAATGCGGTGATGAGAAGGATGTTTTTATTGATAAAAATGCGAAAGCAATCCCCTTGTGGCTGACGTATTGCTATTTCTATAATAAAAAGTCAAGGCCATGATACATACAAGAATGCTGCCAATAGTAAAAATACTAATATTAATAGTGTAGATAACGGCTAAATAAACGAAATAAACAGGTGTTTTTTTCAAGAGTTTTCCGTTGAAAAAGACCGCCTTTTTTTGTATACAAAATCTTTACATTTCTTTACCGATTATTTACAGGATATTTGAGAAGCATTAACAATGACTTGTTAGACTAAGCTTGTAACTAATCTTACTAAGGAAGTGTTGAAATGAAGAAGAAGATTTTAACAACAATGGTCATTACAGTAGGCGTACTTTTGGCAGGATGTAACAGTTCTGATACGAAAGGCGAAGCTTCTGATAAAACAAACGAACCAACCAAAATTGTAGCAGTTGGCTCAACTGCACTACAACCTCTTGTTGATGCTGCCAAAGATCAGTTTATCGCAGAAAATACTGCCTACTCTATCTCTGTTCAAGGGGGCGGCAGCGGGACAGGGTTATCTCAAGTTGCTGATGGCGCAGTAACAATTGGTAATTCTGATGTTTTTGCTGAAGAGAAATCCGGGATTGAAGCGGATAAGCTGGTAGACCATAAAGTAGCAGTTGTAGGGATGGGACCTGTAGTGAATAAGGATGTTGGTGTTAAAGAGCTGACCAAAGCTCAGTTAATCGATATTTTTACAGGGAAAACCACAAACTGGCAGGATGTTGGCGGCAAGAATCAGGAAATCGCTGTAATCAACCGACCGGAAGGTAGTGGAACTAGAGCGACTTTCGAAAAATGGGGACTTGACGGAGCGACATCGGTAAAATCACAGGAACAAGATTCCTCAGGTACTGTCCGTCAGATTGTTTCTCAAACTCCAGGAGCAATTAGTTATTTAGCATTTTCTTATATGGATGAATCAACCATAGCGTTGAAAATTGACGGTGTGGAGCCGACAGAAGAAAATGTCGCTGATAATACTTGGTCTATCTGGTCTTATGAGCACATGTATACCAAAGGGCAGCCTGATGAATCAGTGAAAAAATTCCTGGATTATATGATTAGTGATGGTATTCAGAAAAGTGTTGTAAAAGAATTGGGTTACGTTCCTATCACAGATATGAAAATTGAACGCAGTGTTGATGGAGAAGTAACAAATCTTTAATTGAACGATTCAGTCTTATTCTGGCATCGAAATGATAAACGAAAATTCTATAAATGAGTAAAAGAGGAGGGACAGAAGGGCTAAGCTTTGAGAACCAAGTAGGTCCTGTTCGACAACAACTGCTCCCTCACTGTGTTTCACAGCAATAAGAAGGATTTTCTTAAAATGACAGGAAACACAAATGTGAGACAGTTGATGCTATTGGAACGAAGTGTAGCAAGTTGCTTCTGTCTCACCGTTTATTCGAATGTTAAATAAGGCAGCGTTTGGACATTTAATTATGTTCCAAACGCTTTTTTTGTTTTTTTACAAATTAGAAAAAGTTAAAATCTCATTTTCTTTTATATTATTTAAAAATATTGATACATCGTTCGATGTTTTATTTGTTATAATTATATATCTAAATGCTTTTTATTTATTCTAATAGTAAGATTCTGTTCTATGTTTTAATAAAAGAAAGCGATAATTTAAAAGTGAAAGAAACGAACACTTACATCCGAATTTTAATCAGAAAAAATCAGCACTGGAAGGTTTGGCAGGAATTCAAAAGCAGCAGAATGATATCCTGCGCCCTTTTGGCTAAAAAAGGAGGAAAAGGTTGGATATAAAGTATAATGCAGCAGATTGGCAGGCGTTGAGCGAGGGTGTGGGC
>NZ_JBXPBP010000010.1:0-117867 GCF_056924295.1 Enterococcus sp. LJL128
ACATCTTGATTCCTCCTTTTGGATTGGTTCGCCAAATTAATTCTAAAGGATTTCAAGGTGTCTTTTCTATTGTTTTGGAAAATAAAAAAGATATTGGTGGAATTCCACCAACATCAAAAAGTATAGAGCCAGAATTCTTTGTGAAAACCAAAGGAAAGCCCTTTACTCTATTGGAAAGTTTGTGAACCTGTGATACTATTGAACAGTCATAAAGGGAGGAAATACAATGATTGAAATTATTGCAACAGCAGAATCTGTGGAGCAGGCAAAACAACTGCTGGCTGCTGGCGTAGATACCTTATATATTGGCGAAGAAACGTTTGGTTTGAGGCTGCCCGCCTCTTTTTCAAGGGAAGAGCAGCAACAGATTATCACTTTAGCTCATGAGGCAGGTAAAGAGGTGATTGTTGCTGTAAATGGTATTATGCATCCGGATAAAATGAAGCTGGTTCCGGAATACCTGGAATTTTTGAGTGAGATTGAACCGGATCGAATCGTTGTCGGCGATCCGGGAATTATTTATCTTTTACAGCAGAAAAAAACGGCTATTTCTTTTATCTACGATGGTGAAACAATGGTGACCAGTTCTCGCCAGATTAATTTCTGGGCGAAGCGGGGAGCTGTCGGAGCAGTTTTAGCTAGAGAGGTTCCTTTTGAGGAAATGACTGCAATGGCAGAAAATCTAGCTGTGCCAGTCGAAGTGCTAGTGTATGGAGCAACCTGCATTCATCAATCCAAACGTCCGTTGCTGCAGAATTATTATAATTATACACAGTCGGATGAACAAAAGGATAAGGAACGTGGATTGTTTCTATCGGAGCCTAAAAAGGAAGATACGCATTATTCAATCTATGAGGATAGTCACGGTACGCATATTTTTGCGGATAATGATATCAGTATGATGAACGAGCTGCATCACTTATATGAGCATGGGTATCAGACGTGGAAGCTTGATGGTATTTATGCACCGGGGACGAATTTTGTTGAGGTGGCTAAGCTGTTTGTTGAAGCAAAATCAGCTTTGGAATCAGGTGGCTGGTCTGAGGCCTCTGCTGCTGATTTACAAGAAAAAATCAATCAGCTGCATCCTGCTGGGCGTGGACTGGATACTGGTTTCTTTCATTTAGATCCAGCAAAAATTAGATAATCAAGACGTTTTATTTAACAGAAAATGAGGTCAGTGTCGGCTGAAAAGAGACGACAGGACTAATATTATGAGGATGAGGAGTCAAGAAAGATGGAAAAAGAGCGAACATTGAAGCGTCCCGAGGTGCTGGCGCCAGCCGGGACGCTGGAAAAACTAAAGGTTGCCATTCATTATGGTGCGGACGCTGTATATATCGGTGGAAATGCCTATGGACTGAGAAGCCGTGCCGGCAACTTCACCTATGAAGAGATGCAGGAAGGGGTGGCCTTTGCCAAAGAGCATAATGCGAAAGTATATGTAGCAGCAAATATGGTTACTCATGAAGGAAATGAGGAAGGCGCTGGAGAATTCTTCCGTGAGCTTAGAGATTTGGGCATTGCGGCAGTGATTGTTTCTGATCCCGCATTGATAGAAATCTGTGCAGAGGAAGCACCGGGATTGCCCATTCATCTTTCAACACAGGCTTCAGCAACCAATTATGAAACATTGGAATTCTGGAAGAATGAAGGTCTTGAGCGGGTCGTTCTTGCCCGTGAGGTTTCAATGGCGGAAGTTGCAGAAATCCGTAAAAATACAGACGTAGAGATTGAAGCATTCATTCATGGAGCGATGTGTATCTCCTATTCAGGACGCTGTACATTGTCTAATCATATGTCAATGCGTGATGCTAACCGGGGAGGCTGCTCTCAATCCTGCCGCTGGAAATATGATTTGTATGATATGCCGTTTGGAACAGAAAAACGCAGCCTGACTGCAAAGGGTACTGTTGAAGAAGAGTTTTCCATGAGTGCTGTTGATATGTCAATGATTGAACATATTCCTGAGTTAATTGAAAATGGTGTGGATAGCTTCAAAATTGAAGGCCGGATGAAATCCATTCATTATGTTTCGACGGTTGCTAATGTATACAAAAAAGCAGTAGATTCCTATATGGAAGATCCGGAGAACTATGAATGTAAACAGGAATGGGTGGACGAGCTGTGGAAAGTAGCACAGCGGGAGCTTGCTACAGGGTTTTATTATAATACGCCTTCTGAAGAGGAACAGTTATTTGGTCCGCGCCGGAAAATTCCTGAATATAAATTTATTGGTGAAGTAATGGGGTACGATCCAGCAACTCAAACAGCGACTATTCGCCAGCGTAATCATTTCAGTGTAGAGGATGAAATTGAATTTTATGGTCCTGGGTTCAATCATTTCTATCAAACAGTAGAAGTGATGTACAATGAAGATGGCGAGTCGATTGATCGGGCACCTAATCCAATGATGATTTTGACGATGCCGGTGGCTCAGCCTGTTTCTGTCGGAGATATGATTCGCAAAAAGAAATAGATGATAGAGCTGAAAGAACGATTTTCAGCTTTTAGGCTGATACAGGATCAAGAACTGTTATCAGCCTTTTTCAATTGAGTATTGGAGGAGGAGAAAGATGGTTAAGACATATGATTATATTGTAATAGGAGGAGGCAGCGGCGGCATTGCTTCTGCTAATCGTGCAGGGATGCATGGCGCTAAGGTGCTGCTTCTTGAAGGCGGAGCGATTGGCGGCACCTGTGTGAATGTCGGCTGTGTCCCTAAAAAGGTAATGTGGCAGGCTAGTACGATGAGAGAAATGCTGGAACGGGATATGGCTGGCTACGGCTTCGATGCAGATATCCGCTCATTTGATTTTCGCAAGCTTGTTCAAAATCGTGAAGAGTATATTGAATTCTTACATACAGCTTATCAAAGAGGATTAGATTCAAACCATGTTGAGCGGGTAAATCAGTATGCTCAGTTTATTGATGAACAGACAATCAAGGCAGGTGAGGAAACATATACGGCTCCTAATATACTGATTGCAGTAGGCGGCCGTCCTAAAAAATTGGGGATACCCGGTGAAGAGTATGCAATTGATTCCAATGGCTTCTTTGCATTAGAAGAACTGCCAAAGCGTGTTGTTGTTATAGGGGCAGGGTATGTTGCTGCTGAACTTGCTGGAACAGTGTTAGGTCTGGGCAGTGAAACACACTGGGCGTTTCGCAAGGATCATCCGCTGCGCAGCTTCGATGAAATGCTCTCTAGTAAAGCAGTTGAGCATTACCAAAAATCCGGTATGATGGTTCATCCAAATGCTGTGCCAAAATTTATAGAGAAAAAAGAATCCGGTGAGCTGTTGATTTGCTTTGAAAACGGGATGGATATTACAGCGGATTGCATTATTTTTGGAACTGGCCGTGAACCCAATACGGATCGTTTAGGTTTAGAAAATACCGCAGTACAGCTGGATGAAAAAGGCTATGTGAAAGTCGATAAGTATCAAAATACAACTCAAAAAGGAATCTATGCAGTGGGTGATGTGATTGGGAAAATCGATTTAACACCTGTAGCGATTGCTGCGGGAAGACGTCTTTCTGAACGATTGTTCAACGGTAAAACAGAGGAATATTTGGATTATGAAACGATTCCAACCGTTATATTCACACATCCGCCAATTGGAACAGTGGGACTAACTGAAAAAGAAGCGATAGCGAAGTATGGAAAAGAACAAATCAAACTTTATCGTTCGACTTTTACACCCATGTATTTTGCTTTGGGGGAATATCGTCAAAAATGTGATATAAAAATGGTTTGTGTGGGTCAAGAGGAGAAAATCGTCGGACTTCATGCAATTGGACTAGGTGTGGATGAGATGCTCCAGGGCTTTGCAGTTGCAGTGAAAATGGGTGCTACGAAAAAAGATTTTGATAATACGGTAGCTATTCATCCGACTGGTGCAGAAGAGTTTGTAACCATGAGATAAGGACACTGGAAAACGCAGTAGAGTTCAGATTGGGTGGATAAAGGTATTTTTAAGAGTGTGTTTGACTGTTGAAAAGCATCTTGGCTGACCAGTAAGAGCTGTACTGTTTTTTTTTGATAGTTCGGGATGCTGGTTTTTGCTACAATAGAGAGAGGATACAAAGGGGAGTAGTGTATGGATAATAAAAGCAAGCAGGCCATTTTACTCATACATGGATTTGGCGGAGATGAACGTGAGCTGCTGCATCTGTATGAGTCTCTGCAGGAAAGATCCGCGGCGGTTTTTACAGTGCGTCTTGCTGGTCACGGCGGCAGCCGCAAAGAGTTTTCTCAATCAGTATATCAGGAGTGGCTTAAAAGTGTAGAGATGAAACTGGATGAACTGGAGACTAATTATCAGCAGATCACACTGGTGGGCTTTTCGATGGGAGGACTCTTGGCTATTCAGCATTCAGAAAGGCAATCAATCCAGCAAATTATCTTCTGTAATACACCGATGCACTTGTATAACTTTTCGGTGATGACAAGTGATATTTTGAAAGGACTTCTGTTTAAAAGCGAGCGCCATCGTCTGTTGTATTATTTTTCTTCTGCAGGAAACGTCTCCCTCCGAGCTTGTCTGGAATTTTTAAAGCTTTGGAATTTAACGAAGAAAAAGCTGCGCAGCAGTTTTCCAGAGGAAATGAAACAGAAAATACTGATTTTGCAGAATAGACGTGATGAAACGACACATTATAAAAGTGCGGATTATATTTTGAAATGTCTTGATCAAAAAGCAAGCATCAAGTTATATGACGGCGGTACTCATCAGATGTTTGAAAGTGAGAATAAGGATCAGGCCGTTCAGGATATTATGACATTCTTAAATGTCTGATTTAATCAAAAAACAGCTGCTAAAAGTTGGATGAACTTTTAGCAGTTGTTTTTTAAGTCGTTCTTTTCAATATTTTTTCAGTAATCTCTAAAAGAGTTTCTCTAGTTTGTTCTTCTGTATCAGGAAGTTTCTTAATGGCCTTTAGGGCTTTCTGAGTATACTCGGTTGCTAATTTCTGAGCTTTATCCACACCGCCGGCTTTTTGAACAAGCTGATAAACATGTTGTGTATCTTCTGTGGATAAGTTTTCTTTCTTTTCCAAATAGCCCAGCAGTTCCTTGTTCTCTTTTAGTGCATAAAGTAAGGGCAGCGAGTAAACGCCTTGCTTGACGTCCTCTAATACAGGTTTGCCAATATGTTCAGAGGTCTGAGTATAATCGAGAATGTCATCGATTATTTGAAAGGCAATCCCAATATTTTCACCAATTTCTTTACATTTGCTGGAAAACTTTGCAGAACAGCCGCTTTCATAAGCTCCTGTAAAGCTGCTTAATGCGAAAAGCTCAGCAGTTTTTCCAGAAATATTTTCGATATACTGCTCAATTGTCATAGAACTATTGTAACGAGTGTCCATTTGCCCAAGCTCTCCAGAAAGGATTTTATCCATACTATGAGAATTAAGCTGAATGCTTTTTAATGAGGAAGAATACTCAGATAAAAGCTTAAAACAGCAGACGAATAAATAGTCGCCCGCATAAACAGCTGTCTGATTACCAAAGGTAGACCGGATAGTTGGCAGGCTTCTTCGACTGTCTGCCTCATCAACTATATCATCGTGAATCAGAGTAGCAGTATGGAGCATTTCAATTGAGGCAGCTAGTGCGACAGCCTTTTCCCGGTCTCTTTGAGGACCAAACTGGGAAAACAATAGCTGATAGGCTGGGCGCAGCAGTTTGCCGCCGGAATGAATCATTTTTAAAATAGCCTGCTCTACATCTTTATTTTTGATTTGGATGCCCTTTTCCATTGCCCGAAGAGTTAATTCAAGTTCGTTGGCTAATTGGGGATAAGGCTTCCACATTTGATGGATATTCATAGGATAAACTCCTTTAGTTCTTTTTAAAAAATCTCCCATTTTTGTTTCGAGTGTTGTTCATAATCCAGCTGAAACTTTCTAAGTGTCTGAACATGTTTCAATAAATAGTTGGCAGCAATTCCAATCGCAATTCCAGACAATAGCCCGAAAAAAGATAGAAACGGCAGATAGAGCATTGGTGCCCAGGACTGTGCAAAAAATGAAGTAGTCAAGAGCTGTCCGATATTATGCAGAAAACCACCGGCAGCGCTGATACCAATGATACTCACACGTTTGGGTCCCAGCTGCTTTACTAAGAGCATACCAAGATAACTGAGAATTGCGCCGCTGGCACTGTAGAAGAAAGTGGAGAGCGTGCCGCCCAGCAGAGTTGCCAGTATCAGCCGTAAGCAAATCAGAAAAAAAGCCTGGTTTCTTTTCATTGTAAAAATAGCAATAATCGTAATTAAATTAGCTAATCCCAGCTTTGCTCCTGGAGCAAAAGCAAATGGGTAAGGAATCATATTTTCCAGCAAAGAGATGATTACGGCCTGGGCAACCAGCATAGAGATATAAATATTTCGTTGTAGTTTCGTCATTATGCACTATAGGCGCCCTAGTAAATCAGGCTGCCGTCCTCACTTCCATCTGAAGCCTCTACGGTGATAAATAAATTATGCGGCAGACAAGCAATGGGTGTCTCGCCGGGACGAGATATCCAGCCGCGGCGTACGCATGCCAAATCGCCGCAATTTGCTTCAGTGATTCGAATACGGTTGCCATCCACCTCAATTAAATTGTAATCACCATCTGGATCTTCATATTTATATGTATAGACTGGAGTCCCTTCCTTTAAATCAAAGGTTTTAATCGTCTTTCCATCTACTTTTAAAACAGCCTGTAGGGTTGCTGTATCATCACTCTGCATGCCTAAAACAACAAGGGGCAAAAAAGAACCGACTGCCAAGAGCAGGATAATAATAATATCCCATGGACGGAGATGGCTATTTTTGATAAACGTTTTTATGTTCATTTTCTTTCCTCTCCTTTGCAGTTCTTAATTTTAGCACATTCAGGGAGAATGCTGAACAAAACAAGTTCAAAAGACAGCCTTTTTTTTGATGAAAGATTTAAGAATAGAGAAAGTAGATTATTGAAGGTATCTAATGAGTGATTCTCTATGTGCTAATAAACTGTAAAAAAACGGCAGAACAGAAGCGATTTTCTCGGAAATAAGTGAGACAGACGGGAAATCTGCGGAGCAGTTTTCCGTCGCCTCTCATTACTTCACGAAGCTAATCACTTCTGTCCTGATTTTTTACAGCCGATTTAAAATCGAATAGACAGCGAACCTGGATTATAAATAAAATCCTAGACAGTCATTCTGTCTTAATACGAATAGACGGTAGAATATTGAAAGCTTTAATCCAGCCTCAAATGAAATACTTTGAAGTTATTTGGCTCCGTACCTCGATTTCGGTGTTCCATACCACCATTTGCCGAGTTTACGCTGTAGCCAAGGAATTACCCAGCGATCCAGACCCACTGCACGTCCAGAACCGTTCATTAAGGCAATTGCTACGAAGATAAACCAGATGTTTACCCAGTAGAACATCCCTGACAAACAGAAAGCAGCAACTAGACCAATTGTAGTTGCGCTGCACAGCCATGTGAATAGACCAGCAATCAAAGCTAAAGCAATCAGTACTTCGACAATTGTCATGAATTTCTGGAAGAATAGTGCAACTTCCTGATTTGGCATCATGAACTTCATTACACTTTCAAACCATTTAGGCATATGATCAAAGACCATCATTGGTTCTTCGCCATATGCATAGCTCAGTCCGAAATGAGCTGCTTGAGCAGCAGTATCGGCAGCAGCATCCGTTGCACCGCTGGCAGCTGTCGTTGCCTCAGCTGCGGCAGAAGCGCCAGTTGTTACTTGTTCCTGAAGCCATGGGAATGGGAATACCACCTTGTCTGTAAACCAAGAGCCTTCGCCAAACCAAGTGCCGGGTTTCAGGTAATCTCCAGTACCGACAATTTTTTTCATGGATTCTACCAGCCACATCATTCCGTAGAATACTCGCAGCGGTACGCTCCATAAAACATTGCCATAACGGGAAGAGTGTCCTCTAGCAACATTACGGTCATCTTTAATATGGAAGAACTCGTGCATCATATATTGGAACATATAATAACCAGAACGAATATCAAAGAAATACTTCAAATTGACAATATGCTTCATAATAATTGCTAAGAAGCCGCTTAAATGAATTTTATCAAAGAGATTGGCTACGCCCCATTTAGCGCCGATTGAAACCATAAAGCCTTGATAGTTTCCTTTAAACTTATGTTTTTCGCCGCCTTTGATATCTGCTACGATATTTGCGGCAGCTGTATGTCCAGTTTGCTCAGCAGCCTGAACAATTTGAGGTGTTGGTGTATCAGGAAATTCTTCATAATAAACCAAATCACCAATGATATAAATATTCTTGTCTTCATAACCTTTTGCCTGCATGAACTCATTAGCAATTAGTCGATTTCCGCGCGCTGCTTCTAAACCGAAGTCTGCTGCATCAGAGGTTGCCTTTACACCAGCAGTCCAAATCAGAGTATGCGTTGGAATTTCCGTACCGTCTTTCAGCTTAATGTGATCAGCTGCAACTTCAACAATAGGAGAATTTTTTAATAATTTAACTTGTTTCTTCTCCATATAACGCTCTGCTTTTGCTGCATCGTTGCGTGTCAACATATTCAGAATTGTCGGCATAGCTTCAACAACCATCAAGGTAAATTCGCTTGGATCAAGTTTTGTATCTTTTGCCAAACGATCTTTCCAGTCAATTAGCTCACCAATCATTTCGATTCCTGTAAATCCGGAACCGCAGACAACGAATGTCAGCATTGCTTTCCGAACTTCAGCATCCGGCTCCATTGCCGCCTTTTCAACTGTTGCTTCGATATGTTCACGAATCTTCAATGAATCTTCAAACGACCATAGTGTAAAGCCGTTTTCTTTTACTCCCGGAGTTCCGAAATCATTCGGTTCTCCACCCATACCAATAACCAATTGATCAAACGGGTAAGACCCCAGTTTTGTTTTGACGATTTTTTTGTCTTTATCAATCCCTGTTACTGTGTCTGTGACAAGCTGAACATTCTTTTTGCGTGAAAACAGCCGTTGCAAATCATATTGAATGGCGGTCGGCTCTACACGTCCTCCTGCTACTTCGTGCAACTCTGTCATCATAGTGTGATAAGAATGGCGGTCGATCAAAGTGATCTCTACGTCATCTTTTTTTAGCTTTTTGGCTAAAAATTTGGTCGCTGATACCCCAGCGTAACCCGCACCTACAACGACAATTTTTTGCTTTGTCATTGATAATCCGCTCCTTAAAAAATAAAAATATAAAATTGATCATAATTTCGCAATCGAGTACATTATATAGTGTGTGAATGAATTTGTCTAATAGCAATTATTGATTTAAAAAAATAACCGACCTCACATTAAAAATTTGTGAAAAACTGGTAAATTTTTAATTTTCTTACAGTGCTGTATTGACATAAGTATGGAATTGGTTAGAATGTTAATTGAATCACAAAGTACCTTTGTGACAAGTCTCAAGTATTATATAATGAAAAAGGTGGTTAATAAAAATGAAAGCAAACAAATTTGTGAAAAGTTTTGCAGCAATTGCACTAACAACAATGGTGCTGGCTGCATGTGGGTCAGACAATAAAGATACAGCGAGCTCTTCAAGTGCTGCCTCATCAACAGAAGCTTCATCTTCAACAGCAGAGTCTTCTGCAGCAGAAGCAGTAAAAGAAGCAGGTGCTGATTTACAAGACGGTACGTATAAATTGGAAGAAAAAAATTATTCAAACGACTACCGTGTATCTTTTGAAATTACTGTAAAAGACGGTAAAATCACAGAGTCTAAATATGACAACATCAATAAAGACGGCGAATCAAAAGCTGACAATGCAGACTACAATAAAAACATGAAGGATAAAGCTGGTACGAATCCAGAAGAATTTATTCCTAAATTTAACGAAGAGTTGGTTGCTAAACAATCACCATCTGATATCGATGTAGTTTCAGGAGCGACACATTCATTTGATTCATTCCAAAACTATGCGCAACAACTAATCCAAGCTGCTCAAGCTGGTAATACTGAAACAATCGAAATCGATAATGGTGCTGAACTGAAAGACGGTTCATACACATTGAAAGAGCAAAATAACTCAAACGGCTACCACACTGAATTTACAATGGTTGTAAAAGACGGTAAAGTAACTGAATCTAAATACGACAATGTAAATGATGAAGGTAAATCTAAACAAGAAGATACTGAATACAATGAAATGATGAAAGATAAAGCAGGTACTGACCCAGCAGAATTTATCCCAACATTTAACGAAGAGTTTGTTAAAGCAATGGGTGAAGAAGACGGCTCTCCTGCTGAAATGGATGTTGTAACTGGAGCAACTCACAGCTTCCATTCATTTGTAATCTATGCACAACAATTAATCAATGCTGCTGAAAAAGGCGATACTGCTGAAATCCTCGTTGATAACATCGTTATGAAAAAATAGTTCTTACTAATTAAAGAACCATCCGGCGACCAGAGAGAATCTATTTCTCTTTGGTTGTCTTTGTTTTAGTTTCTTTCGTTGATTTTAAGGCTATCAAAACTGCTTCTATACATAGTATTGTGATATAAGGGTGATTTTACTAGTTAAATTTTCTGCGCTGGATTATACTTGAAGGTGCTTTTTAGAGATTAGGGTAGAAAAACGTTTAATTGAAAAGAGGGATACGGATGAAAAAACGCACGTGGTGGCTGACAGCTGTATTAGTATTTATGACAGCAGTTTTGATTAGCGGATGCGGCAATGAAAAAAAGGATGAGGTAAAGGTGAACAAAGAGCCTTATTCAAAGCAGGAGCTGCTTCTTGGAACCTACGTCCAAATTAGAATTTACGATGACGGTAAAGAGAGTATATTAGATAAAGCTTTTGAACGAGTGAAAGATTTGGGTGACAGAATAACGGTGAATGAACCAGGATCTGAAATCGATAAGATTAATGAAAGTGCTGGAATTAAACCAGTTGAAGTATCCGATGATATCTATAGTCTAGTGAAAAAAGCCTACACATATAGTGAAGATTCAAGCGGCGGTTTTGATATGGCCATTGGACCGATTACGCAACTATGGCACATTGGCTTTGACGATGCCCGCAAGCCGGCGCAGGAAGAAATTGATCAAGCGCTCAAGCTGGTGGATTATCATAAAGTTGTTCTGGATGATAAAGAAAAAACAGTATTTCTGGAAGAACCGGGAATGGCTTTGGACCTTGGAGCTATTGCAAAAGGTTATATTACAGATGAAGTAGTAAAGGTATTGAAAGACAATGGTGTGACTACGGCAATTATCGATTTAGGTGGAAATGTCTATGTTATGGGGCATAGTCCACGAGGCGAAAAGGAAGACTGGAACGTTGGAATTCAGGATCCGAATAAAGCGCGTAATACAGTGATTGGTACTGTCAAAGAAAGTAATAAAACACTGGTTACTTCAGGCATCTATGAGCGCTATTTGAAAGTGAATGGGGAAACCTACCACCACCTATTTGATCCTAAAACAGGGTATCCGTTTGACAACGATATTGCTGGAGTGACCATCATCACGAATAAATCAATAGATGGCGATGGTCTTTCTACAGCAGTATTTGCTATGGGCGTGAAACAAGGTCTGGAGTATGTAGAAGGTCTGGATGATGTGGATGTAATTTTTGTAACAAAAGAAGATAAAGTATATGTCAGCAAAGATATTGAAAAAACATTTGAACTTGGCGAAGACTCTGGTTATACAATGGGGAACCGTTCAGAATTGAAATAAGGGGTAAATAATTTATGTCACTAAACGTGTTCTTAGAGATTGTAGAAATCCGTACTAAGCTGGCTAGTCTGTTTCCGTTTGCAGTAGGCGTTTTGTTCTCGATTGCCTATTTCCAGCAGGTATCCTGGCTGCATACACTATTATTTTTTAGTGGGATGGTTGTTTTTGATATGGCAACCACAGCAATCAATAATTATATGGACTACCAAAAAGCAAAATCAGAAGTATACAAGCATGAAGAAAATATCATCGGCTCCTCAGGAGTTTCACCTGTCTTGGTAAGAAACATGATTTTTGGGATGATTGCCTTCACAGCAGTAATCGGTGTATTCTTAGCTGTTCAGACAGGCTGGCTGCTGCTGGTCATGGGTGGAGTGTGCTGTCTGATTGGGATTTTCTACACATTTGGACCAATACCGCTATCACGAATGCCTTTAGGAGAAGTTTTCAGCGGAGTTACAATGGGATTAGGCATTTTTGCTATGGTTGTCTACTTAAATGTAGTCAAAAATCCGCCGTTCTATCTAAAGCTGGATTTTAGCCAAGGGGCATTTGCACTGACTGGAAATTTATGGCAGTTATTGGCTGTTATCTGGGCCTCTCTACCGCTGGTTTTGACAATTGCAGATATCATGTTGGCAAATAATCTAAGGGATTTGGATACAGACATTGAAAATCATCGCTATACGCTAGTATATTATATTGGGCGAAAAAAAGGGACGCTGCTTTTTCAGCTGCTGATGTTGTTTTGCTACGGTATCATATTACTAGGCCTGCTTTTTGGTGTTTTCAAGTGGCCGATTCTATTGGTGCTGGTATCCTTTCCCAAGATTCGTAAAAATCTTCAGCAATTTAGAAAAGAATTGCCGCAGCCTAAAAGCTTCAGGTTTTCCATCAGCAATTTAGTGCTGTTCAACGGAAGCTACCTAGCAGGGTTGCTGGCTACAATAATACTTGAAAAAATACAGGGATGACTGCAGTCATCCCTGTATTTTTTTCAGGCTGATTTCCCCAGAAGATAAAGCTTTCTCATCGCCGTTTGGTAATTGGACGATTAATTCCCCTAGATTATTAATTTGTTTTGCAATCCCCTGATATTCTACTTGTTTCTGAATAAAAGTAACTTCTTTACCGAGAACAAAGGATTTTTTTCGATAGATATCTAAATAAGCAGTGTCTTTTTCGTTTAGAATTTTGTAGAAACGATTCCAGATTAGTGCAATCAATTCATTTTTTGTTATTGTCGGCTGACCGTCACTATATAAGGAGGTTGCTTTATCACGAATGTCCTCTGGAAACTCATCCTGTCTGATAGCAAAATTGATGCCCATGCCGATAACGATATTTGTGATTTGTCCTGATTCCACGTCGCTCATTGCTTCGGAAAGAATACCACAGACCTTGCGTCCATTAATATAGATATCGTTCACCCATTTGATTTCAGAAACAATTCCAGCAGCTTTATCTAGTGCCTCGGCGATTGCAACGGCCATAATTAATGTATACTGAGCCATCTCCTCAAACCGCTGATTTGGACGCAAAAGAATACTCATATAAATGCCGCCGCCTTTTTTAGCAAAAAAAGGTCTGCCGAAACGACCTTTCGGCGCTTCCTGCATATCAGCAACGACAAGGGTGTTCTCAGGCTCGCCATTGACCGCCGCAAGCTTTACATCCCGCATTGTAGAAGTGGAGGAGTCCAAAATTTTTATAGACAGGTCAGGCGTTTTCTCTGAAAGATACAAGCGGATTCCTTCAGCAGAGAGTATATCAGAGGGCAGGTATTGGTAGCCCTTATTTGTACTGCTGTTAATGAGATAACCTTCTTTTTTAAGCTCCTTAATTGCCTTCCAAATAGCAGTCCGAGAGACTTCAAGCTTCTGTGCCATTTCCTCACCGGAAATAAATTCAGGTGCTTGAGTCATTAGTAGTGTCAGCACGTTTTCTTTAGTTGTCATAAGTTCACGTCCTTATTTTTTCAGTGGTTTTCTTATCTACATAATTTCTATTAAAGATTTCTCTTACTAAAAGCGCCAGTTATTCCTAGTGAAGGAGTATCTGAAAAAATCAGATGCGTGCAAAATAATTGAATGCAGGGTGGAACATTCTCCCCTATCTTTTTCTTGAAGGGATATCTATAACTTTACCACATCATAGAGAGAAAAATACGTCTTAACATTGAGTTAAAATTCATCCTTTGGATGTATGTGAGAAGTGTAGATTTTTGATATAATTTTATCAATGATACAAGAAAAGAGGAAGAAAAAAATGGATAAGAAACAATTTGTTTGTGAGAAGTGTGGCAACATGCATTATGTGTCGGATCAGTTTCAAGCTACTGGGGGCAACTTTGCTAAGATTTTCGATGTGCAAAACAAAAAATTTATTACAATTAGCTGTACTCAGTGCGGCTTTACTGAGCTGTATCGCGGAACTACTTCAGACGGCTGGAACGTTCTTGACTTCTTAATAGGTGGATAAATACCTCAGCTGGTAGCTGTTGAAATAGCAGAGAGCGGACAGAGCAAATTCTGTCCGGCTCTTTTTTATGCTGTAGGAGCTCAGTTCTGGCTGTAAAAGATACTAAAGAGGGTAGACTCATCAACAGATGGGTCTACCCTCTCTTTTTTCTAGTTCGCTTTTGCTTTTTTTAAATCTGAGCGAATAAGGATTGATAAGGTTAATGCGATTAAGCAGAAAGCAATAAAAATCAGTAAAGTTGTATTGTAGTTTTTAAACGTTTCGTGAACAAAGGAAAGCAGTAATGGACCGACCATTCCAGCAGCAGCCCAAGCCGTTAAGATATAACCATGAATGGCGCCCAGCTCCTTTGTACCAAAGACATCGCCAATATAGGCAGGAATTACAGAGAAGCCTGCGCCGTAGCAAGTCATGATGATACAGATTAAAACAGCAAATAAAATTGGTGAACTGAAGAAATATAATGCAGTTAAAGCAATAACGTCGATAATAAAAATAGCTGTAAACACGTTGGGACGCCCGATGTAATCTGAAAGAGTGGCCCAAAACAATCGGCCGCCTCCGTTGAACAAGCCCATAATTCCCACCATGGCAGCAGCCATAGCGGCAGACATGCCTGTGATTTCCTGAGCCATAGGTGAAGCAGCTGAAACCAACGCAATACCGCAGGTGATATTGATAAACAGCATGAACCATAGCAGCCAAAAGCGTTTTGTTTTAATGGCTTCATTCGCAGCCAGCTGTGAATAATCTTCCTTTAATTTAACATGATTTTTCGTTTGTTTTTCATTGCTTTCTTCATAGCCGGCCGGTCGCCAGTCAACAGGTGGTTTTTCCAGGTATTGAGAAGCGATGAACATCACTGCAAAATAACAGGCACCTAAAATATAAAATGTTTTTGGAATGCCGACAGCAAGCATTAATTTCTGAGCAATCGGACCTGTAATCAAGGATGCGAAGCCGAAGCCCATGATGGCCATACCAGTTGCCAGTCCTCGTCGATCCGGGAACCATCGAATCATTGTCGAAACAGGTGTGACATAGCCAGCCCCCAAGCCTATTCCGCCGATAATCCCATAGGCTAGATACAGCAGCGGTAATGATTGGATATTAACAGCAACGCCTGTCAATATAATGCCGCTTCCGAACATAATGGATGCTACTGTTCCGGTTTTTCTTGGACCAAATTTTTCAACAAATTTCCCCATAAATGCAGCTGAAACCCCTAAACAGAAAATTGCAATACTAAAAGCAAAGGATATAGGTCCCTGCTCCCAGCCAGTCAGCTCAGCAATTGGTTTTGTATAGATACTCCATGCATAAGCTGAGCCAATTGATAAATGTACAGCGATTCCTGATGCGGCAATCAGCCATCTGTTTTTCACTTGTTTCATTTGTCTCACTCTCACTCTTTTCATTTTCACAAACCCTTGTATGTTATCGAGATATACATAACGTTTGCTCAACATTGAGCATTGTGAATAACTACTATGATACCACAATAGAAAATGCTTTCAACTGGTCTTTTCACTTTTCTTGAAGAGAGAGTGTCAATAACAATTATTGAAAGAAATTTTTTTGCTGAAATACTGATTAGACAAGCAACAGTTGGTCATCCTTTAGCTCGGTTCCGCTATTTTTATGGAAGAGCTCCATCAGTTCATTAACAGTTAAATTTTGTTTCTTTTCAGCATCGATATCTACAACGATATTTCCTTGATGAAGCATAATCAGACGATTGCCGTAGCGAATAGCATCCTCCATGTTGTGGGTGACCATAAAGGCGGTCAACTGCTGTTCTTTTATCAGTTTGTCCGTTAACTCCATAACGGTAATTGAGGTTTTAGGGTCCAAGGCTGCCGTGTGTTCGTCCAGAAGAATCAACTCAGGACGAATCAATGTCGCCATCAATAGAGTGATTGCCTGCCGTTGCCCGCCTGAAAGCAGACCGATTTCAGCGGATAGCCGATTTTCCAAATTTAGATTCAGCTTTGCCAGCTGTTCTTTGAAAAACTGGCGGTCATTTTTTCGAACACCGTTGCCCAGCCCGCGTTTTTGCCCGCGTTTCATTGCTAAAGCCATGTTTTCTTCTACAGTCAGCCGAACGGCAGTCCCCATTTTAGGATCTTGAAAAACGCGGCTGATTTGTTTTGAACGGGCAGCAACTTTTTGCTTTGTGATGTCTTTTTTATTCATCAGCAGACGGCCTTCTTCAATGGGCAGCGTGCCGGCAATACTATTCAAGAGAGTTGATTTTCCTGCCCCGTTTCCGCCGATGATAGTAATAAAATCTCCCTTACTGATGGTTAGATTGATGCCCTTCAATACGTGGTTTTCATTAATCGTTCCTCGTTCAAAATATTGATGGAGGTTTTCTATAGTCAATACAGGTTCCATTAACGGGTTCCTCCCTTTTTAGACAATTTTAGCTTTTTCTGAACAAGCGGTGAAGACAAGCAAATAACTAAGATGAAGGCAGAAAACAGCTTAAGATCGGTAGGGTCTACATTAAGCTCGAGAACACAAGCTAGAATGAAACGATATAAGACAGCGCCAATAACAATCGTAACCATTCTAAAGAGCAGCGGTTTATTTTTAAATAATACTTCTGCGATGATAATGGATGCTAGACCGATAACAATCGTTCCAATGCCGGAATTCAAATCGGCAAAGTTATTATTTTGAACGAGCAGAGCGCCTGCTAGAGCAATACAGCCGTTAGACAGCATATAGCCAATCATTTTCATTCCGTCAGTATTAATACCGTTCGCCTGACTCATTTCAATGTTGTCGCCGGTCGCCCGAGTTGCCAGCCCCACTTCCGTTTTAAAGAATAGAGTAAGCAGTCCAATCACAACAGCAACTACCAGAACACCAACTACAATCACACTAATCGTTTTCTCCAGCCCCCAGTTTTGAGCCTGCGTGAAGATTGTTTCTGTCCCTAGCAGAGAGATATTTGGTGCCCCCATAACACGGGCATTAATACTGTAAAGACCCGTCATCGTGATGATGCCGGCAAGCAGTGCAGGGATTTTTAATTTCGTATGAAGAAATCCTGATGTTAAACCGGCTAATGCGCCGGCGATAAATGCAAAAATAAGTGCAAAGACAGAAGGGGCGGCTGGATGAATATCTAAAATCGGCACAAGCACCTTTTGGAGCTTGTAGAGTAATGTATCAGGTTCAAAGCCTTCGCGAATGCGCACCATGATGAATGCAGCAACAGCTCCTCCTAATGGAAAGCTGCCTTCTGTTGTTAAATCAGCAATGTCAAGGATTCGATAGGTTAGAAAAACACCAATAGCCAGCAAGGACCATAATAATCCCTGAGATGTGGAGGAAAGGAAAATGTTCAGCAAAAAAATCAACTTCTTTCAAATGAGTTTTGACAAGAACTAGCTGGAAGCGGCGGCTGGTTTTCCGCTTCCGTCTGTTCTTATTTGTAGTAACACCGCTATTTAGGTGTTTGAATACTATCTGGATCAATTCCCAGCGCTTCAGCCATTTCTTTGTTGACAACTAATTCCAGGTCATCTGCACTTTCTACAGGCATAGAAGCCGGTTCTGCTTCGCCTTTGAGAATTTTAGCAGCCATTACCCCTGTCTGTTTACCAAGGGAATGATAGTCGATACCAATTGTTGCCAATCCACCTTCAGTAACCTGATCGATGGAGGCAGGAACGATTGGAACTTTCAATTCTTTAGCAACTTCGCCGATAACTGCTGAGGCAGAAGCAAAGGTATTGTCGGTTGGAATATAAATACCGTCCACGTCTTTTGCTAAGCTGGTTGTTACCTGCTGCACATCATTAGTAGAGTTGGCTGTCAGGACTTTCGTTGCGACGCCGGCTTTTTTTAATGCAGCCTCAGCTAAATCAGCTTGAATTTTTGAGTTAGGCTCGCCAGCGTTATACATAATGCCGATTGTTTTTGCGTCAGGAACAATACTCAACAGCAGTTCAATTTGCTTGTCGATTGATACCATGTCTGTAGTACCAGTGATGTTGCCGCCAGGTTTATCATCAGAAGCGACTAGTTTGGCACTGACTAAGTCGGTAACTGCAGTAACTGTAATAGGAATATCGGTTGTTTCACTGGCAAGAGATTGGGCAGCTGGTGTTCCAATTCCCAGCAGTAAGTCCGGTTTTCCTTTTATTAGCTTTTCGCTCATGCTTTTCAGCTGTGCTTGATCGTTTTGAGCATTGCTGTAATCAAGAGTGAGATTTTCACCTTCTTTAAAGCCGTTTTCTGCCAAGCCTTCTTTGAAGCCTTCATACGCTGCATCCAGAGAACCATGCTCCACAGGCTGCAGCACACCCACTGTCACACTGTCTTTGCTGCTCGAAGCGCCGCTGTCTTTTTTACTGCCTCCGCAAGCGCTAAGAGTTAGTAATGCTGCTGTCAGAATACTTAAACGAATCCATCTTTTTTTCATTGTATAGTCCCCCAATTTTCTTTTGTGTATTGATTTAGTGTTAAAGTGATAAAACAAAAACATCCATTTAGACAATATGTCTAAATGGATGTCGAGAATCATAAGAAATATACGCTTCTATTCATTAGCCACTTAGATTTATTGTCTACGCGGCTGTTTGCTCATCGCAAAGTTCTCTAGCCATCATAGATACAAAAACGAATTTGCCGTCTGTACCCATGAAGTATGAATACAAACCTATCTAAAATAGCTAAAGTAGTAACTATTCAATTGTGCGTGATTTGATATATTCGTCATAGGAATTCTCCTCCGCTTGATTGAATTGTTCTTAGTATATACAGCGAAAGAAAAAAAGTCAACAGATTTTTAGAATTTTCTGACGATTCTATCGGTTTAAATATGCTAAAATAGAAGGATGAGAAGCATCACTTAATGATGAGGAGGAAAATTATGAAACAACACTATCACGGCAGCTGTCAATGTGGAAAAATCAAGCTTACAGCAGCTGTTCAGTCTCTTGAAATGGGTCTTTGTCATTGCCGAAGCTGTCGAAAAATGAACGCGGGTCCAGTGTTCATTTTAGATGCCGGATTTGGAAAAGACATTCTATTCGAAGGGCTAGAACATATTACTGTGTATTCATCCTCGGAAAGAATGGAGAGAGGCTTCTGTAGTCATTGTGGAACCACGGTGTATTCAAGATTGGTTCAGCCGGACTTCTATGAAATTCCAGTAGATATATTTGATGATTTGCCGGAAAGCGAACTGATAATAGGTAAGGAATTTTTTTGCAGCAGTCAGCCGGAATACTATCATTTTGTAGAAAAGGGTCAGAGGTTTGAGAGATTTCCTCAATAACAGTTGAGATTTGAATTATCAGCGGGAAAATTTTTAATTCCATCTTTCTGTTTGGGGCAAATATGATATACTAATTTAGAAAAAACAAAAACATAAAGGGAGATTGTATTAGCATGAAAAGAAAAGTGTGGTTAGTTACGGGGTTATTATTTGTTTCTGTAGGTTTGATGGGTTGCGGCAGTAATGGGGATAAGGCAGAAACATCAAAAAGCAGTACTGAAAAAACAAGTGAAGTAAGTTCAGAAGAATCATCTACTGAAGAAATAACAGACGAAGTAAAAGAGTCTTCATCAGAAGAAGCAGGTGCCTCAAGCGAAATAGATGTGAAGAGCTATACTGCTGATAACGGAGAGGCTTTTGAATATGGATTGCTGGAACGTTGGCAGGAATTCGATGATATCCAATCTGTGAATCCGGCGGCTAGTTTTGCTTTTACAAATGGAAGCAGCGCAGTTGCAGCGATTTTCAATGACAAGGGTGATGTGGCAGACTATGCGACTTTCAAAAACCTGGTAGTTGAACAAATGCAGCAGACAACAGGTGTGACTATTACTTTTGAACCTACAACAATGAATGATATGGCTGGTGATAGAGCTAGTTTTGATGCAGAGATTCAAGGGATTAAGCTGCATTATGTGATTTATCTGCTGGAATCTGATCAGAATTATATTCAGCTGTTAACATGGTCTATGCAAAGCAAGTTTGCTTCAGAAGAAAAAGTGTTGGAAGAAGCAGCGCATACCTTCAAAATGGTTAAATAAAACTAAAAATCAAGCCGGAGCAGCTAATTCTCAGCTGCTCCGGTTTTTATGGTGTATCGATGCTGAAACCCCTTGACTTTTACTATAGAAAGAAGTAGAATATGTAGATGCAAAAACTATCTAAAAAATGATAAAGCAGAAACGAAATATTGTCCGTTTCGGTTTTAAATAGGGAAACAAAAGTAGAAACACTTGATTTTTTTGATCATGGCGACATTCTATTTTTGGTTTTTTTTTGCCTAAAAACCGCAAAAAATGCTTTCTGTTACATATATTTAATATTTGTAACTTAAATGAAATTTTAAAAGGTAGAGTTTTGACAGACTTATATCTAGAGGGGTGAAGAGCTTGGCTGGACACGTAGTAAAATACGGAAAGCATCGCGAACGTAGAAGTTTCGCACGTATCAGTGAAGTGTTGGAATTACCAAATTTAATTGAGATCCAAACAGACTCTTATCAATGGTTTTTAGATGAAGGGTTACGTGAAATGTTTGAGGACATTCTGCCGATTGAAGATTTTCAGGGAAACCTGTCCTTGGAGTTTGTAGACTATGAATTAAAAGAACCTAAGTATACTGTAGAAGAAGCGCGTGCACATGATGCCAATTATTCAGCGCCGCTGCATGTTACGTTGCGTTTAACAAACCGTGAAACTGGAGAAATCAAATCTCAGGAAGTATTCTTTGGTGATTTTCCTCTGATGACTGAGATGGGTACCTTCATCATCAATGGTGCTGAGCGTGTTATTGTTTCTCAGCTAGTCCGTTCTCCTGGTGTTTACTTCCATGGAAAAGTGGATAAAAACGGTAAAGAAGGTTTTGGCTCTACAGTAATCCCTAACCGCGGTGCGTGGTTGGAAATGGAAACTGATGCAAAGGATATTTCCTATGTACGTATTGACCGTACACGTAAAATTCCATTGACTGTTTTAGTCCGTGCGTTAGGTTTCGGCTCGGATGATACTATTTTTGAAATCTTCGGCGAAAGCGAAGGCTTAAGAAATACAATCGAAAAAGATTTGCATAAAAATGCGAGTGATTCCCGTACAGAAGAAGGCTTAAAGGATATCTACGAGCGTCTTCGACCTGGTGAGCCAAAGACAGCTGACAGCTCGCGTAATCTGTTGACAGCCCGTTTCTTTGATCCAAAACGTTACGATCTGGCAAATGTAGGTCGTTATAAAGTAAACAAAAAATTAGACTTGAAAACACGCCTGTTGAACCTGACTCTTGGCGAGACATTGATTGATGCTGAAACTGGTGAAATTCTGGTTGAAAAAGGCACAGTTCTAACTCATCAGGTAATGGAAACGCTTGGCGAACATATCGATAACGGCTTGAACAGTGTAACTTTCTATCCAAGTGAGGATGGAGTTGTTACTGAACCAATGACCGTTCAAGTGATTAAAGTAGAGTCGCCAAAAGATCCAGAACGTATTGTCAATGTAATTGGCAACGGCTATCCAGATACAAGCGTGAAAACCGTTCGTCCAGCTGATATTGTTGCATCTATGAGTTATTTCTTTAACTTGATGGAAGATATCGGTAATGTGGATGACATTGATCACTTAGGAAATCGTCGTATTCGTTCTGTTGGCGAGCTTTTACAAAATCAGTTCCGTATTGGTTTGGCTCGGATGGAACGTGTGGTTCGTGAAAGAATGTCGATTCAGGATACTGAAACACTGACACCACAGCAGCTGATTAATATTCGCCCAGTTGTGGCAAGTATCAAAGAATTCTTTGGTTCTTCACAGCTGTCACAGTTTATGGATCAGACAAATCCGCTTGGAGAATTAACGCATAAACGTCGTTTATCTGCCTTAGGACCTGGTGGTTTGACTCGTGACCGTGCTGGTTATGAAGTGCGGGACGTTCACTATTCTCACTATGGCCGTATGTGTCCGATTGAAACGCCGGAAGGTCCGAATATCGGTCTGATTAACAGCCTGTCAAGCTATGCGAAAGTAAATAAATTTGGTTTTATTGAAACACCGTATCGCCGTGTAGACCGTGCAACTGGTCAGGTAACTGATCAAGTTGATTATCTAACTGCTGATACAGAGGATCACTACATTGTTGCACAGGCCAATTCATTGTTAAATGAAGATGGTACTTTTGTAGAAGATTTAGTAATGGCTCGCCTGCAAAGTGAAAACTTGGAAGTAACTGTAGATAAAGTCGATTACATGGATGTATCACCGAAACAGGTAGTTGCAGTAGCGACTGCATGTATTCCTTTCTTAGAAAACGATGACTCCAACCGTGCTCTAATGGGAGCGAACATGCAGCGTCAGGCAGTACCTTTGATTCAGCCTCGTTCACCATTTGTGGGAACAGGGATGGAATATAAAGCAGCCCATGACTCTGGAGCAGCTTTGCTTTGTAAGCATGATGGAGTAGTTGAATTTGTTGATGCTTCTGAAATTCGTGTCCGCAGAGACAATGGTGCTTTAGACAAATATATGGTTACAAAATTCCGCCGTTCTAATTCTGGAACGAGCTACAATCAGCGTCCAATCGTTCTTTTTGGCGAAAAAGTTGAAAAAGGCGATACGCTGGCTGATGGACCATCCATGGAAGAAGGAGAAATGGCTTTAGGACAAAACGTTCTAGTCGGCTTCATGACATGGGAAGGGTACAACTATGAAGATGCGATTATCATGAGTCAGCGTCTGGTTAAAGACGATGTTTATACATCTATTCATATTGAAGAATATGAATCAGAAGCTCGTGATACAAAATTAGGACCTGAAGAAATTACTCGTGAGATTCCAAACGTTGGTGAAGACGCGTTGAAGGATCTTGATGAGATGGGGATTATCCGTATTGGTGCAGAAGTTAAAGATGGTGATTTACTGGTGGGTAAAGTGACGCCGAAGGGTGTGACTGAACTTTCAGCCGAAGAACGTCTGCTGCATGCAATTTTTGGTGAAAAAGCCCGCGAAGTTCGTGATACTTCTCTGCGCGTGCCTCATGGCGGCGGCGGAATTGTGCATGATGTGAAAATCTTTACCCGCGAGGGCGGCGATGAGCTTTCTCCAGGTGTGAATATGCTGGTGCGTGTCTATATCGTTCAGAAGCGTAAGATTCACGAAGGAGATAAAATGGCCGGACGTCACGGGAATAAAGGGGTTGTTTCCCGTATCATGCCGGAAGAGGATATGCCTTTCCTACCAGACGGTACACCGATTGATATCATGCTGAACCCTCTAGGGGTACCATCTCGTATGAATATCGGGCAGGTATTAGAGCTTCACTTAGGGATGGCAGCCCGTCAATTAGGTATCCATGTAGCAACACCTGTATTTGATGGTGCAAATGATGATGATGTTTGGGAAACAGTTCGTGAAGCCGGTATGGCAAGCGACGCAAAAACTGTTCTTTATGACGGACGTACAGGTGAACCATTTGATAACCGTATTTCTGTCGGTGTTATGTATATGATCAAGCTGGCCCACATGGTCGATGATAAACTGCATGCCCGCTCTATTGGACCATATTCTCTTGTTACGCAGCAGCCTCTGGGTGGTAAAGCTCAGTTTGGTGGACAGCGTTTCGGTGAGATGGAGGTTTGGGCGTTGGAGGCTTATGGAGCAGCGTATACCCTTCAGGAAATCTTGACTTACAAGTCTGATGATGTAGTTGGACGTGTGAAAACGTATGAAGCAATCGTTAAGGGCGAACCAATTCCAAAACCAGGTGTACCGGAATCATTCCGTGTACTGGTAAAAGAACTGCAGTCCTTAGGGTTGGATATGCGCGTTCTGGATATTGAGGAGCAAGAGATTGAGCTGCGTGATATGGATGACGACGATGATGATTTGATTACTGTTGATGCGCTGACAAAATTTGCTGAGCAGCAATCTGCCAAGCAATTAGAGAAAGAAGCAGCTGCAGCTAAAAAAGAAGCAGAGGCTGATGTTGTTCAAAGTATTGAAACAGCAGAAGACAGAATCGATTAGTCGTTAGGTCGACTGAACAACCGGCTGATGAAAAGATAAATTTATCATCTGGCTTTATGAGCTGATGTTATTGAGTGGCATCTTATTGTTTTTCTTGATTACTCAGCTTTTCTTAACTAAGAAATGGAGGGAACCCCTTTTGATCGATGTAAATAAATTCGAGAGTATGCAGATCGGTTTAGCTTCACCTGAGAAGATCAGAAGCTGGTCTTATGGGGAAGTAAAGAAACCCGAAACGATCAACTATCGTACTTTAAAGCCTGAACGTGAAGGCTTGTTCTGTGAACGTATTTTCGGTCCTACTAAAGACTGGGAATGTGCTTGCGGGAAATATAAACGTATCCGTTATAAAGGCATCGTCTGTGACCGATGCGGCGTAGAGGTTACTCGTTCTAAAGTGCGCCGTGAACGTATGGGTCATATTGAATTGGCGGCACCAGTATCACATATCTGGTATTTCAAAGGTATTCCTTCTCGTATGGGACTTGTTTTAGACATGAGTCCGCGTGCTTTAGAGGAAATTATCTATTTTGCATCTTACGTAGTAATTGATGCTGGAGATACCGGTTTAGAAAAGAAACAATTGCTGACAGAACGTGAATACCGTGAAAAACGCGATCAGTACGGACAAGGCTTCTCTGCTGCAATGGGTGCTGAAGCAATCAAACAATTGCTGGACAATGTTGATTTGGACGGCGAAGTTGCAAGTTTGAAAGAAGACTTAAAAACAGCGCAGGGACAAAAGAGAACACGGGCTATTCGTCGTTTAGATATTATGGAAGCTTTTCGTTCATCTGGTAATCAGCCGAGCTGGATGGTTATGGATGTTATTCCAGTTATTCCACCGGATTTGCGTCCAATGGTTCAATTGGAGGGCGGCCGTTTTGCAACGAGTGACTTAAACGATTTGTATCGTCGTGTTATTAACCGTAACAATCGTTTGAAACGTCTGCTTGATTTAAATGCGCCAAATATCATTGTTCAAAATGAAAAACGTATGCTGCAGGAAGCTGTTGATGCATTAATCGACAACGGACGCCGCGGCAGACCAGTAACTGGACCAGGTAACCGTCCGCTGAAATCTCTTTCTCATATGCTGAAAGGGAAACAAGGTCGTTTCCGTCAGAACTTACTGGGTAAACGTGTTGACTATTCCGGTCGTTCCGTTATCGTTGTTGGACCAAACTTGAAAATGTATCAGTGTGGTCTGCCGAAGGAAATGGCGATTGAGCTGTTTAAACCGTTTGTTATGCGTGTTCTGGTTCAACGGGAAATCGCAACAAACATTAAAAATGCAAAACGTAAAATTGAGCGCGGTGAAGATGAAGTTTGGGATATTCTGGAAGAGGTTATCCAAGAACACCCAGTTTTACTTAACCGGGCACCTACACTGCATAGATTAGGTATCCAAGCCTTTGAACCGGTTCTTGTTGAAGGTCGTGCTATTCGTCTTCACCCGCTAGTTTGTGAAGCCTATAATGCCGATTTCGATGGAGACCAAATGGCGGTTCACGTACCGTTGAATGAAGAAGCACAGGCTGAAGCGCGTATGCTGATGCTTGCGGCACAAAACATTTTGAACCCGAAAGATGGAAAACCAGTTGTAACGCCATCTCAGGATATGGTCCTTGGTAACTATTACCTGACAATGGAAGAAGAAAACCGTGAAGGGGAAGGTATGGTCTTCCGCGACATGAACGAAGCTGTTCTTGCATGGCGCAATGGCTATGTCCATCTACATTCGCGGATTGGCGTTCAAACAACACTGCTTGGCGACAAACCATTCACTGACTGGCAAAAAGAACGCTTGTTGATTACCACTGTTGGTAAGATTATCTTCAATGAAATCATGCCGATAGAGTTCCCTTATCTGAATGAACCGACAGATTATAACCTGACTGTTCAAACGCCGGATAAATACTTTGTAGAAGCTGGAACAGATATTCCGGCATATATTAAAGAGCAGGAACTGATTTTGCCGTTTAAGAAGAAAAATCTTGGAAATATCATTGCAGAAGTATTCAAGAGATTCCATATTACTGAAACCTCTAAAATGCTTGACCGTATGAAAGACTTGGGTTATAAACACTCAACACATGCCGGAATTACAGTAGGAATTGCCGATATCATGGTTCTCCATGAAAAGCATGACATTATCGATGCTGCCCATAAACAGGTAGAAACGATTACGAAACAATTCCGTCGTGGTTTGATTACAGATGATGAGCGTTATGAACGTGTAATTGCAGTCTGGAACGGTGCTAAGGATGATATCCAGCTGAAACTGATGGAAAGTTTGGATGCGAAAAATCCAATTTTCATGATGTCGGATTCAGGAGCCCGTGGTAACATCTCCAACTTTACTCAGCTTGCTGGGATGCGTGGATTGATGGCTGCGCCAAACGGACGTATCATGGAATTACCGATTATCTCTAACTTCCGTGAAGGCTTATCTGTCTTGGAAATGTTTATCTCTACTCACGGAGCCCGTAAAGGGATGACCGATACAGCACTGAAAACGGCCGATTCAGGTTATCTGACTCGTCGTTTAGTAGATGTTGCGCAGGACGTAATTATCCGTGAAGATGACTGTGGTACCGATCGTGGTCTGCAGATTGCTGCAATCAAAGAGGGCAATGAGATTATTGAAGCGTTGGAAGAACGTTTACTAGGACGTTACACACGTAAATCTGTATTCCATCCAGAAACGGGTGAGTTGATTATTGGTGAAGATCAATTAATCTCTGAAGATACTGCTAGAGAAATTGTTGATGCTGGTATTGAAACAGTAACTATCCGTTCTGTCTTTACATGTAATACCAAGCATGGTGTATGTAAGCATTGTTACGGACGTAACCTTGCTACTGGCTCAGATGTTGAAGTTGGGGAAGCAGTCGGAACGATTGCTGCTCAATCTATCGGTGAACCAGGTACACAGCTTACAATGCGTACCTTCCACACGGGCGGGGTTGCCGGTGACGATATCACGCAAGGTCTGCCTCGTGTTCAGGAAATCTTTGAAGCCCGTAATCCGAAAGGTCAGGCTGTAATCACAGAGGTTACTGGAGATGTTATCGATATCTCTGAAGATCCTGCAACACGTCAAAAAGAAGTAACAATTAAAGGGAAAACAGATACGCGTACGTATACTGTTCCATATACTGCCCGTATGAAAGTGGCAGAAGGCGATATGATTCATCGTGGAGAACCGTTGACAGAAGGTTCTATTGATCCAAAACAATTACTGCAGGTGCGCGATGTACTTTCAGTAGAAAACTACTTGCTGCGTGAAGTACAGCGTGTTTACCGTATGCAAGGGGTGGAAATCGGCGATAAGCATATTGAAGTAATGGTTCGTCAAATGCTGCGTAAAGTTCGAGTAATGGATCCGGGTGATACAGATATCCTTCCGGGTACCCTGCTGGACATCGCTGAATTCAAGGATCGTAACTATGACACCTTAGTGGCCGGCGGCGTTCCTGCAACAAGCCGTCCAGTACTGCTTGGTATCACGAAAGCCTCTCTGGAAACAAACAGCTTCTTGTCTGCTGCATCCTTCCAGGAAACAACTCGTGTATTAACAGATGCTGCGATTCGTGGTAAGAAAGATCCTCTGCTTGGTCTGAAGGAAAATGTTATTATTGGTAAGATCATTCCTGCTGGTACAGGGATGGCTCGCTACCGCAACATGGAGCCTAAAGAAGTCAAAGTGGCTAGTGAGAATGTTTACAGTATCTCTGATATTGAAGCACAAATGGCTGCAGAAGATGCATTGAATGACTTAAATAAATAATTAAAAAAGCGAGAACGGATTTCCGTTCCCGCTTTTTTATATTCAGTTGAAACTGCTAATTAAGTGAAAATCAAACTTCGTGGAACATTATTCTGTACCCAGTATTTGATTAATCTCCTGACTAAATAAATCTGCTTTGCCGCCAAAGACAGCTTGAATGCCGCCATCTATTTCCAGCACAGCGATTGCTCCCAGCTGTTTGATGTGCTCCTTTTCGACGATATTGCTTGCCTTGACAGCAACACGTAAGCGTGTCGCACAGGCTGCTACTGAGATAATATTTTCTTCACCGCCAAGTGCTTCGATAATCACTAGAGAATCATCATATAACGAACCTGATTTGACTGTTTCTGTTAATTTATCTCCTTCATCATCAGTGATTTCCATTCCGGGAATAGCTACTTTAAATCTTCTAATACAGAAGGAAAAAACAAAGTAATAGACAGCGGCCCAAAGTAAACCTAGTGGAATAATATAGAGCCAATGGGTTCGGCTTTCTCCCTGGAAAACCCCAAATAACAGGAAGTCAATTAAACCGCCGGAAAATGAATTTCCAATACGGATACTGAGCAAGTCTGCAACGAAAAAGGAACAGCCATCAAGAAAAGCGTGAATGACGTACAGCCACGGAGCACTGAACAAAAACATATATTCAATGGGTTCGGTGATACCTGTTAAGAAAGAAGTAAGCGCACCACTGGCATAAAGACCACCAGTCTTTTTTCGATTCTCTTTCGGTATTGCCCGATACATTGCATAACAGGCTGCAGGCAAACCGAACATCATAGTAGCGAATCGTCCGGCAAAAAAACGAGTTCCGTAAGTAAACAAACCAGTATGGTTTGGATCAGCCAGTTGAGCAAAGAAAATATTCTGAGCTCCGGCAATTTGTTCCCCCGCAACAGTTTCTACTCCGCCCAAAGAGGTGTACCAGAACATTGGATAAATAGTATGATGAAGACCGACAGCCCCAGTTAATCTAAGCAGAAATCCGTATAGAAATGTACCGATACTGCCCATACCAGCAACCCCTTCACCTACAGAGACCATTACTTGTTGAATAGGCGGCCAGATTAAAAAGAAAATGACACCTATAATAATTGCAGCAAGTGAAGAAACAATTGGAATGAATCGGGAGCCGCCAAAGAAGCCTAAAAAGCGGGGCAGTTCAATTTTCCGATAGCGATTATGAAGAAAGGATACCGTTCCGCCAATCGCGATGGAACCGATTACACCAGTGTCTATAGTATTATCCGGTGAGAAAAGTTGAAGTAATCCGCTGATAGTGGCAGTATAAACAAGAAATGAGACTCCGCCTGCTAATCCTGCAGTTCCTTTATCACCGTTTGCCAGACCAACAGCTAAACCGATTGCGAAAATAAGAGCTAAATTGCTAAAAACTGCATTTCCGGCATTGCTCATAACAGTTAAGATTGTTTGCAGCCATTGCTGATTCAGCCAAGGATAAGCTTGAATAGCACTGGCATTAGATAACGCTCCTCCGATTCCAAGCAGCAAACCAGCTGCTGGCAGAATAGCTATAGGCAGCATAAATGCTCGTCCTAGTTGAGAAAATTTCTTAAACATATAACTCCTCCTTTAATAAATACCCAAATTATTTTTTCACAGCTTCTACAGCTGAAATGAAACGTGCAGCAATTTCCATAGGGCGGGTAATCGCTCCGCCAACAACAATTCCGGCGACGCCAAGCTGGCTGATTTCGGCTGCCTGTTCAGGCGTCTGAATTTTCCCTTCGGCAATTACATCAATGCCCTGTGCGACTAATTGCTGAATTAGCTCTATCGCAGGTCCGTCATCTTTCCGGCTTTCACTGGTGTAACCAGCCAATGTAGTTCCGACAAAGTCTACACCAGCCTTCCAAGCCAATTCACCCTCTGCCAAAGTGGCAATATCTGCCATTAAAAGCATATTCGGATATTTTTGCTTAATCGCTTGGATATTTTGAGTAACTGTTTTTCCGTCATAACGTTCCCTGTTTGTACAATCAAGTGCGATAACTGCAACGCCTTCCTCCGCAAGTGCGTCAACTTCCTGCATTGTAGCTGTAATAAACGGTTGTTGTGGAGGGTATTCCCGCTTAATAATCCCAATGATGGGCAGCTGGGTAACAGCTTTAATTTCCTTAATATCCCGAATCGAGTTTGCCCGAATCCCTACAGCACCTGCTTGTTCAGCGGCTTTGGCCATTAGAGGCATGATTCCTCCGGTTTCTGAATATAAAGGCTCTCCAGGAAGTGCTTGGCAGGATACAATAACACCGCCATTTATTTTTTTTGAAAAGTCTCTTTTCTCCATTTTTACCTCCATAATATAAATTTTGGAGTTTATCTCCAAAAACAATATACTACACTCCTCCGAAAATGTAAATATGGAGGAGGAAGAAAATTTGACAAAAAGCGAAAAAAAATGGAAAATGGTACTAATAAATGAAGGTTGGAGAATGATGATGAGCTATTTAGAAAATATACATGCAAACTATACTTATTTAACAAAATCAGAAAAGAAAGTGGCTGATTATGTCGTTTCATCTGGTGAAAAAGTCCTGCATCAGACAATGGTGGATATTAAGAAAGCAACAATGGTTGGGGATGCAACGATTGTTCGTTTTTGCCAGAAAGTTGGATATAATGGGTTTTCTGATTTAAAAATCGATATTGCCAAAGAAGGATTTCCAGCAGGTGTGCCGAGTCATTCTTCTTTGACTGAAAAAAACTTTATAAAAACAATTGAAGACCGATTAATCAAAGCAATCCAAGAAACCTGTGTACTGGCTGATGAGCAAAAGCTGAAAACTGCTGTGACATACATTTATAATGCTAAAAATATCTATATTTTCGGAGTTGGCTCCAGCGGCATCACTGCTCGGGACATGGAGTCGCGCTTCTTAAGGGGAGGAGTCCAGGCAAAGGCGATTACAGATTCTCATTATCAGGCAATGAATGCCTCGCTATTTTCAAAAGAAGATGTCGTAATTGCGTTAAGTCTTACTGGGAAGACAACGGATATCTACGATGCCTTATCGATTGCAAAAAAGAATCAAGCAAAAATCATTGTGATTTCAAACTATGTTCTGTCTCCGATTGCTCAGATTGGCGATGTTGTTTTACAAACCGCAATAGAAGAGTATTTGCTGAATGGCGGTTCATTGACGGGAAAAGTGTCTCAAATTTTTGCTATTGATTTGTTAATCACTTACTACGAAAAAACATATGGTATCAATGAATTGCAAATGAGAGAAAAAGTAGCCCGTTCAATCATGAACAAGCAGCTGGATTAGTTAGAATTCTAATTCTTAGAAAAGCAGATAATTGTGCTTATTAATCTAAGGGGCGTATTATTGCTATATGAGGAGGGATAATATGGCTGATTTTGAAAAAGCAATTTTTGCTGGCGGCTGCTTCTGGTGTATGGTGCATCCTTTTGATGAGCATCCTGGGGTTATTTCTGTGGTCTCTGGTTACACTGGCGGTCACGTAGAGAATCCAACCTATCAACAGGTGACAACGGGAACAACGGGGCATACTGAGGCGGTTGAAATTACTTTCAATCCAACTATTCTGCCGTATAAGGAACTGGTTAATATCTATTGGCAACAGACAGATCCAACAGATGCTTTAGGTCAGTTTGCAGATAGAGGGGATTCTTATCGTCCAGTTATCTTTTACGAGAATGAGGAGCAGAAGAAAACGGCAGAAGCTTCTAAAACAGCGCTGGAGAACAGCGGACGCTTTAAAAAACCAATTGTTACTAAAATTGAGCCTGCTCAGCCGTTTTATCCGGCTGAAGAATACCATCAGGATTATTACAAAAAGAATCGTCTGCACTATAATCTTTATAGAAAAGGCTCCGGACGAGCAAAATTCATAGAAGACCACTGGAAAGCTAAATAAGAAACAGCGGAGCTTTGCTGAATGAATTGTTCCAAATATAAAAATCTCAAAGAACAGAGAAATCCAACTGTTCTTTGAGATTTTTATATTTTTTAATCAATAGTATGAATAGAAAGGTTGTTCAATCAAAGGTATTCTAATAAAGCCAATAGTGTATTTTGACTAAAAATTATAAGTGGATAATCAGATGAAAATACAAAGAGAATCAATCCTAATAATAAGAAAGGGACGAACGGAATTTGTCCGACCCTTCTACGAAAAAAGATACGTTGGAATAGTGCATATAGTAAGGCACTTCCACTAGAAAAAAATAAGATAAACAAGATGCCTTTTCCATCTAAAAGCAGCCCCCAGAATGATAATAGTAAAACATCCCCGTAGCCAATCGATTGTTCAATTAGTTTATTCAGCAAGCAAAGACTGCTGAATACAATCAGACAGGTTTGGAAATATAGGGGGTGTCCCAACCCGCTGTGGCAGAAAATCAAAATAAAGGTGCAGGGATAAAAAATTCTGGGCTCTACAATCATATAGAAAATGTCTGTCAAAGAGAGTAGTAATCCCATAGACAATAGTAAAAAGGTATGAAGGGAGGATAGGTTAATTTCTTGTGAAAAACAAAGAACACCTAATGATCCGCCAGACAGCTCGCTGAAAAAATAGATAAAAGGAATTTTTTTAGCACAGTAGTTACAGCGAAACCGTTGTAGAATAACAGAAAATAACGGAATCAGCTCATAAAACTGCAGTTTTTGGGAACAGTGGGGGCAGTGAGAGGCTGGTGACAGGATCGAGCCTCCTTTAGGTATTCGTTCAGCTGTTAAACAATAAAATGAACCTAAGCAAGCGCCGAAAATAAACAACAACAGATTAGTCATTGTACTCCTCCCTTCAAAACAAGATACGCAAAGTTTATAAAACTCATTTAATTATTTTTAATAATCAGCCCTCTCTCTGCTTTTTGCTGTTGGTAAAAGGGATTCTTTTAAATCAGCCAACTTGTGCTGTAAATCTGAATACTGACACATTCAATAGATTTTATCCAGTTACTATTCCACCGCCTACCATTCTGTTAGAGGTTCCTTATACAGCGAAAATTTTGCTGAATTTATGTGGACTTTTCTCTATATTTTAGGAATAATAGATAATAGCAACAAACATATAGCAAGTGAATGAACACTAATGGAGGGTACATATGAAAAAAGCAGCAGTAATGATCATTGCGTTTGTCAGCATTCTGCTGACGGGCTGCAACAGAGCTATTCCGGCTGATGAAGCGGGTGAATTGCTTATTGACCGCTTGATTTACCAAGAAAAGAAGAATGAGTTTGAAGCAGGCTTTAGAGATGGAGAGGCCACTGGAAAGAAGCTGGATGATAATAGTTTAGACTTTGAGGAAAACTTTATTTCTGGTCTAGAGTCAACTGGGACAAAAGTACCTAAAGAAGAGGCGGAGAAGCTGACACAGGAATTGCTGAAGCAGACCAAAGCAAAAACAAGCTATCGAATTGTTGAAATAAAAGAGAATAAAAAAGGTGCCGAAATCACTTACTTCATTACTGGCCTGGATTTGGTCAATGCGATGAAGGAAATGACTAGGACATTAGTTCGGGAAGCTGTTGAAAAGGCTGACGGCGCAGAAACAGATCAAGAAATCCTTGAATCGACAATTTCCATTTTAACGGAACGCATAAAAGTTATTAAAATAGAAAATGATGATATTGAAATTAGCTTAAAGCTGGAAAAAGAAGGCGGCAAATGGTATATTCCGGCGGCTCAGGAGGAAACCGTTTCTCGTATATTTATGGCTTTTATATCGGGTACAGAAGATGATGAAGAACTAAATGACGGATTAAACGAAGCGGTAGATGAAGTGATGAATGAGATGTTGGATTCCTTATACAGCCAGCCGGCTTTAGATGAAGAGACAACAGATGAAGAGCTTCAGCAGGCAATTGATGATTTATTAAAAGAAACCCAGGGTTCTACAGAAGAATCAGCCACAACGGAATCAGATTAGATTATAATAACTATTAAAAAATAAATATTCCATTCTTGAGAGATTTTGTTGTACTTTTCCTCTGTTTCATACTAAACTAGTAATGTAGACAAAATTTAGGAGGATGAATAATAATGAAATTTGAACAAACAAAAGAAGTACTAAATCAATTAGTAGCAGACTTAAGCCAATTTTCAGTGGTTATCCACCAAACACACTGGTATATGCGCGGACCTGAGTTCCTAACACTGCATCCGTTAATGGACGATTATATGGATGAAATTAACGATCAGCTTGATGTTGTTTCTGAACGTCTGATTACGCTGGATGGTTCTCCATACTCAACCTTAAGAGAATTTGCGGATAACACTGGTATCGAAGATGAAGTAGGCAATTGGGACCGTACAATTCCTGAACGTATGGAAAAATTAGTAGAAGGTTATCGTTATTTAGCTGACCTATATCAAAAAGGTATTGATGTTTCTGGTGAGGAAGGCGACGATTCTACTCAAGATATCTTTATTGCTAATAAAACAGATATCGAAAAGAAAATCTGGATGCTGCAGGCTAAATTAGGCAAAGCTCCTGGTGTTGATGCAGATACTCGAACAAAAGCAAGATAACTATAAAAAAATCTAAGCAAACATACTAAGATTAGAGGTCGAGACAAAAGTGTTTAGCTCCGAGAAATAAGACGAATTATCCGAAAATAGCTTTTCATATTTTTGAGATAGTTCGGCTTATTTCCGAGAGAGCTACTTTTGGAACGCCGTTTATTCGGATTTTAGAGAAAGAAGAGTTCGGGCATTTACTTATGTCCCAAACTCTATTTTCTATTTATAGCGTATAGTGAGGGTGAAAGGAAGCTCGAACAAAACCTCGAGGACCACGAGTCCGAAATATAAACCGAGCTCCTTCTCTATCCTTTTAGAATCAGGTTTAAGTATGTTGAGACTACGAGGTTGTGACAGAAGTGGTCAGCTTCAAGCACCAAGTAGGTACTTTTCATCATCTGTTCAGCTTAAAAGAGCAATTACAGTAATTCTAAGCAATAAGGCGGAAATTCCGAAAATGACAGGAAACATGAAGGTAAACCATTCGATGTTGACTGATTCCTACCTGGTGTTCCACAGATTTTTGCGAATTTTCGCCTTATTGTCGAAGAGCCTTGAAACACGGTGATTTACCACTGATGTTGAGCGGACATCGATGCAGCTCGCTGCTAGTAGTTACTTCTAAAACACAGTTTATCCAAGTTTAAGGACTGAGGCACACTAATGTCACAGCCCTTTTTTGTATGCTTTAAATTTGCTTGTAGGAGAGAGTTCTTTAATCATAAGAGATACTATTTCAAAATAACAGTTGATGTAACGCAAATGGTTTTCAGCAGCATTATACGTGGTAAATTCGTCAAAATCAGTAAAAAACCTAAAATACAAAGTAGAAATGCTATGATTCGGATGTAGACAGGTCTATCAACAAAATAAGTGGGATTGGGGGAGCAGAGATGAAAAAGCTTTCTACGGAAAAAGGCTGACGCAGTTCAAGCAAGTTATAGAGTTTGTTATTATCGTAAGGGCATAATTATTTGTTGCATTTGGAAATGATTTGCAGGAGAAACTACAAAAAAACTTATTATTAGGAGGAAACAAAAATGAGAAAATTGATGAGAAAAGAAGCACAGGGCATTTTGGCAGGTATTTGGGTACGTGTGTGTGTATATAAAAATGGGCGCTTAGTTGGTTGTACACCATGGCGTTGGGTATAAAACAACAACACTTGGATAAGGTAGCTCAGACAAATTAGGTATAAACTATTCTTTATGAAATAAAAGTAGCAATTCATTTTAGGGGGAAATGACATGAAAAAATTAGCAAAAAGAGAAGCACAAAATATTTTAGCAGGTGCATGGACAAGAGTCTGTATCTATAGTAATGGAGTTCTTATAAGCTGTGGCTCCTGGAAATGGGTGTAGTCGTACAAAAGCAACTAAGTATTAGTAATGAAATCGTAGGACTATTGCTTCTTTTATAAAATAAAGTTTGTTTACTTAATGACTGTTTGAAGCACTTTCCGAAAAATGCAGGAAAAAAGAGTATGGGGGATTGGTAATTCAGCGATTCCCTATACCTTGAGTCCTGAAACGATTAGCAGATAAATTTTGTGTTTTCGAAAATGGACAGCAAATGATTTCAAAGACTACTCATATACACAGGCTGAAAAAGGTTACGTTAATGTGTCCAAAGGCTTGCAAGCTGTCATTTAATTGTATTGAAGTAGGTGTAAACTATAGAATATTTTCATTGAAAGGAAGAGTACATATGAAAGAAAAACAAAAATTATCAATTATAAAAAAAGTTATTTTGGTATGTGTCACAACTAGTTTAATTGGAGGAGCAGGATATTTTATTTACTCTAGAATGAATACACATAACTTTAACGGCTTAGAGGAATTTCAGCAGGAAGGGTTAAAAGAAGGGGTAAATAATATTTACCTTGATGACGATGAAGATTTTGATGATTTACCAAATGAAATCAAAGATGCATTGGAATAAAAAAGATAAAAAAGGCTAGAATAGAAAGAGATTTGTTTATCTATAATAGCCTTTTTGTTATTATTTATTTTCTCGATAAGTATATAAGACCTTCCTATGCTATAATTAAAGTAATTCGTACAAAAAGGAGAAAAAGGATGCTGAAGGATTTTTTTATGTTTTGGGAAAATTTTTATTTTTTATATTTAACGATTGTGATTCCAATTATTTTGTGTGTGCAGCTAAAATTTCGTAAGGCAATTACTACTGCAAACTGGATAGGAATTATTGGTTTATTTGTGTGTATTGATTTTGTTAAGTTCAAATATATTTTATCAAATTCATCAGGCACTGAGGTGGCGTATACGGGTGTTCCTAATGAGTTAATATTGGGGACTCTTTTAAGTCTGCTGGTTTTGGTTCTACTATTATTTAAGGGTGTTTCATACAGGGAAGCTATTGGTAATCTATCATTAATTTATTTGTTGGTTTATGCAGTAAGGAATATTGTGCCTTTATTAATGATGGCGCTACTCTCTAATGTAGACATGCTTCAATATCTGATTTTAGTTAGTATTTTTTCTGTAATGCTCTATTATTCTATCAATCGAGGGATTATCCGTTTTCTAAAAAGAGTGCAGGTTGAAGGTATTTTCAAGAAAATTATTTGGCTACCTGCAATAATGGTTCTGGTTTTAAATGTAGCATCAGTACAGCAATCTACTAAAGAGATTCCTGCTAAGGATCAACAGATAGTTGAGGTTGCGATGGACGAACAAAACCAGACAAGTGAGAATTTTTCCGAAGGAACCTTGTTGGATGGAAGCTTCTATCTATTCTTATTTATATTAATTATGGTCAGTGCAATTTTTATAATCATCAATAATAATGAAAAGAATCAAAAGTTGCAGTTTCAGATTGAACGGTCAGCAGAATTGGAAAACTACATCCAGAGTATTGAACTGATTAGGGATGAAATTCTAAGCTATCAACATGATTACGATAATATTTTTATCGGCTTGTCTGGAGTGATTTACGATGATGAATTCAGCTTAGCTGCATTGAAAAGCTACTATGAAAACAGCTCTGAACAAATATTGAGAAATAAAGGAATTAGAATTATTAAGCTGTTAAACTTAAAAAATATTAATATACCTGAGCTAAAAGGGATACTGGCACCTAAAATTCTACAGGCGAATCAAAAGGATATTAAAATTCATTTTGAAGCAAAGGAGCCAATTGAGACAATTGAAATGAGTAATACGGATCTTACAAGATGTGTGGGTATATTATTGGATAATGCTATTGAAGCAGCAGAAAAAAGTGAGGAAAAGGAAATCAATCTTGCTTTTGTTAAAAAGCATAATAGTGTAATTTTTGTGATTCAAAATACTTATAACGACAAGGAATACGGGATTGATAGGAAGGTTTCAAAAGATAACTACCGTCATGGTTTTGGCTTGAAGAATATTCAACAGATTATTGGACGTTATAAAAATGTGCAGTTAAAGACAAAAATACAAACAGATTATTTTATTCAAGAAATCTATTTTTATGAGAAGGTGTGAAGCAGATGATACCAATCTATATATGTGAGGATGATTCAGTTCAGTCAGAAGGTTTGGCGTATTTGTTGAATAAGAAGCTGATAACTGATGATTTGGGAATGGATATAGTTCTGAATACGAATCAGCCGGAGAAGTTGTTGGAAACGGTTCGAGACAATCTAGGCACAGCTATTTATTTTCTGGATATTGAAATTGAAGGAAGTCAGATGAACGGTTTGGTTTTAGCGCAAAAAATTAGAGAATATGATCCAGACGGCTATATTATCTTTGTAACGACCCATTCAGAAATGAGCTTTTTGACCTTTCATTATAAGGTTGGTGCGTTAGATTTTATCATCAAAGATAAAATTCAATTGATGGAGCCTAAAATCAACGAATGTATTGATACAATCACGCAGCGTTTAAGAGCTAAAGGCAATGTAAAGAGTGAGTATTTTGCTGTGAATGACGGGGATGATTTATCCTATGTTGCTTATGAAGAAATTTACTTCTTTGAGGTAACAGACAACCATAGAATACTACTGGAAGGGAAATGTCTCCGTACAGACTTTTATGGCACATTGAAAGACATTGAAAAAAGGGTAGACAAGCGTTTCTTTAGAAGTAACAAGTCCTTTTTAATTAATCTTCACCATATAACAAAAATCGATCAAAAGAATAGAATTGTCCATTTTCCGAATGGAGAAACTGCGCTGGTATCCAGGTTGAACTTAAAGCAGCTGCTAAAATTGAAAGAACTCTCTTCTTGAGGAATGACCATTTGTGTAACGCGAATGGTCATTCTTTTTTGTTGCGTATAGATTTTTACAGAATAGGTAAATAAATAAAACAATGGGGAAGCAAATGTTATAGTAAGCGTACAAAATTAAAGTGATGAAAGGCGGATATGGCATGGAAAAAAATAAAAAATGGTTGGATGCACTTGCAAAAACAATGATCATTGGAGGAATAGTTTTTTTAACAGGATGTTCCCATACTGGAAATAAAGCAGAAAATAATACTTTTTCATCAGAAACAGTTTCTCAAAATAGCAGGGCAGCTCTAATTGACGACAGTAGTGCTTCATTGGAAGAGACGGATGTGGCGGAAGTCGGAACACCAATCAAAGAAGTTTCTTCAGCAGATGTAACAAAGATGTTGAGCAGTAAGGAATCTTTATTTATCTTTTTTGGTAAGCAAAGTTCAAAGGAATATCAGCATTATCAAGCAGCAATAAAGGAGCTGTCGACAGATGTAGCTGAAAAAATTTATTTTATGGATGAGTCGAAAGAAAAAGGCGGTCAATTATATACCCAATATATGTTTGATATGGCATTGGAAAATGGTAAATATGAAAATTTAGGTGTTTATTTTGAAAAAGGAAATCCAAAACGAATTTGGGGTCCGACATTTACTTCAGAAGAAATTGCTTCGTTATTTAATGGCGAGAGCGTCGATCGGGCAGTATAAAGGAGGAAGCAGGAATGAAAAGAAAAAAACTTTTAATCATAGCAGGAATTATTGGCATGTTGCTGGTGAGTGTTGTTTCGTTAACAGCATTTTCCAGTAAGAAGAAGGTGGAACAGAAGTATACAAGCTACAAAGTAATGTCAGCTGAAGATTTAAATTTCTCTGGTACAATCAAAGCCCAAAAGATTCAGTCTGTTGCCTATGATTCTGTCTCTGGCGAAATTGCTTCTATTACTGTTCAAAATGGCGCAGATGTAAAGGCAGGTGATATCCTGATTAGTTATTTCAGTAAAGAAAATCAGCTGGCATTAAATGAAAAAACATCGATGAAGACTAATTATGAAACCAATATTGGAAATTTGAATCGAGAGCTTCAGGAAGAGCAGTACAAATATAATCAAGCGAATTATGCAAATGATGAAGCTAAGAAGCAGGCTGCAGAAACTAATATGAATTCCATTCAAGCGTCGATTACTCAATATCAGGATTTATTGACAGATGTGGATGCACAAATTGCATCATTAAATAGTAAAAAGGAGTCTTCTGTGGTTGCTGAGTTTGATGGTAAAGCTGTTGTTGATGAAACCGCTAAAAGAGATGCTGCCAAGCCAGTAGTAACAGTATATTCCAGTGATAGAGTTGCTGAGTTTACGGTAACAGAATTTGATGTAGAGAAAATCGCTTTAAATCAGGAAGTTAAGATAATGTACAAAAACCAAGACAAAACAATTAGCGGGAAAATTTCCTATAAATCAGAAGTGCCGAAGGTAGATAGTGGGAGTGCTGCGGTGTATACAAGTGAAGTATCGATGGATGAAAAGGTTCCCTTAGGTTATTCAGTAAAAATTGGGATTCAGCAAAATGAAATTAAAATTCCGGCAGATGCAGTTGTCACAGAGGGAAAGGAACAGTTTGTCTATATCTATAAGAATGGCAAGGCGAACAAACAGAAAATTGTCGCAGAAGTTATTGATGGAGAAACGTTTCTGTTAAAAGAAGGACTAAAGGAAAAGGAAAGTATTATCAGAAAATCGAAAGATTTAAAAGATAAGATGGAAGTGACTGTGGATGATTAAACTAAGAAATATTAAAAAGTATTATGGTGATGAGGAGAATAAACTATGGGTTTTGAATGATATCAGTTTAGATATCCAAGAAGGTGAGTTTACAGCTATTATGGGACCCTCCGGTTCAGGGAAGTCCTCTTTGATGAATACAATTAGTTTTTTAGACGGTGATTTTTCTGGAGAATACTTTTTCAACAACGAAAAAGTATATCAGTACAGTGATCAGCAGCTGTCTGCTATCCGTAATGATAAAGTAGGCTTTGTTTTTCAGTCATTTAATTTGATAGAAAATTACACAGCCTTTGAAAATATAGAGCTGCCGCTTCTATACGCTGGTTACTCTCATAAGGAAATTCAAAAGCAAGTCAATGATATGCTGAAAAAGGTCGGACTTGAAGGGAAGGGAGAGCGCTTGCCCAAACAGCTGTCAGGCGGCCAGCAACAGAGAGTAGCCATTGCAAGAGCGTTGATTAATTCACCAGAGTTTATTGTCGCAGATGAGCCAACGGGTGCATTGGATACAAAAACTTCAGACGAGATTCTTAGCTTGTTTAAAACACTAAATGAAGAAAATGATGTGACTATTTTAATGGTTACCCATGATCCAGAAGCGGCTGAATATTGCAGCCGTGTGATTGAAGTGAGGGATGGTCTGGTGATTGGCTAAGGAGGGAAATCCATGAAGATAAATATTATTTGGGAGTCAGCAATAAAAGCAGTACGCAAAAATCGAAGGAGAAGTCTTTTGACTATGCTGGGATTGATTATTGGCATCGCCTCAGTCATTACCATTGTTTCTGTGGGACGAGGCTATAAGCAGGCGCAGATGAGAGAGCTTCTGCCTACTAGTGATGATCAGACAACACAGGTGACACTAAAATTTACTCCTGAGGAAAGCAGCTTTAAAGATACCAATTTTATCAATTTTAGTCAGGAGGATATGCAGCTGCTGGAAAGTGTGTATGGTGTGAAGCACGTTGTTCGATCAAAAGAAAATCCGGAGAAGAGCTATCGTAAAAAAGAGGTATCTTTTCGGGGGACAGATGAAACGATGCAGATTCAGCTTATTCATTCTTTAAAGCAGAAGCAATCACTTGCTTCTCTTAAGCATTCGAGAACATTTAATGACAGTGATTTAATTAATCAGAATAAAGTCGTCTACGTTTCCTCTCAAATTTTAGCAGAAGCTTCCGAAAACAATCAGCAATCGCTGATTGGAGAAGTAATTAAAATACAGGATGAAGATTTCTTAGTTGTGGGAGTATTTCCCTCAACCTCCTATTCTTCTTTAAAAATTCAAATGCCGGCACAGACATATGCTAAATATTTTCCTGGGGAAGAGGTAACAAATATGGATGTTACGTTTACCAATGAAATCTCTTCTGTCAAAATGCTTGATACCTTAACAAGAACGATGAATTCCAAAGGTAGTAATAAGGACTTTGGAAAATACCAGCCAGTTTCAGATGGTGGAATGGTTGATACTTTAGGGGAATTATTTTCATCAATGACAGCGATGTTTACTTTTGTTGGAGCAATTTCATTGTTTGTTTCAGGTGTAGGTGTGATGAATATGATTTATACGTCCATTTCTGAACGGACAAAAGAAATTGGGATTCGCAGAGCTCTGGGAGCTACAGAGCGTTCGATACAATTACAATTCTTGTTTGAAGGACTGACGATTACCCTTGTAGCTGGAGGAATTGGTTATGTCGCGGGCTTGTTTATTGCAAAATTTATCAGCATGATTTTGAACTTCAACTTTATACCGGATTTCTTTACAGCATTTATTGCTGTTCTATTATCTGTTACTGTGGGGTTGATTTTCAGTTATTATCCGTCTAAATCGGCAACAGAAAAGGATGTTGTAGAGCTGGTAAGATAAGGGTTTGTATGTGAAAAGAATAAGGAGGAAAATGATGAAATACGCGCATAGTATCCAAAATGAAACGAATGACTGCGGTGTTGCAGCTATTCAAACAGTGTTAAGTCAGCTAAAATTTAAAAATACGAACTTAGCACGAAATCTTGAAGAGATTTTAAAATATAAAAAGTATAGTGAAAAAGGATTGTCACTATATGATCTTCAGGAAGTATTAGGAGAGTATGGTGTAGAAGCTGATTGTTATGAAGTCGCGGATTTTGAAGAATTGAGATCTCAGCGCTTTCCGCAAATCGTTACGGTTAAAAAAGATGGGCTGCCTCATTATTGTGTTATTCATGAATTCAATGAGGGTTCTGTGTGGATTTCAGATCCCTCTGAGCTTAACGTTTTTAAAAAAGAGGTTGGTGCTTTTCAAAAAGAGTTCATGGGGTATGCTATTTGTATTGACGAAGTAGAAGAAAAAACACCGAGCTTTACCATTAATAAGAGCTATCCAGAGCAGGTTATTGAAACAGCATTGAAAGAAATTCCAAATGGGAAAAAATTATTTTCAATGGCTGCAATTCTGGCTGCGATGTTTCTTCCTTTAATAGCAACGTACGGCTTGGAATATTTATCTGGAAGATATGTAGATTCTATGCAAACCGGTACAATTGCCTTAGTGGCTTGTTTTGTAGCCGTTTTAATCATATTATGTATGAATCTGATGCGTTACAATGCAAGGTTTAAAACGGATTTGTCGAATGTAGTAGAGCAAAAAGTACTGACGAAGCTTTTCGATAAATACTTAGGTGATATGGATGCTAAAGTAGGTCTTGATAACTTATCTGGTTATTTCTGGAATTGTATTACCGCTAGTCAAGGGCTGCTGGAACGCTTCTACTTAATTGTCCATTTATTCTTTTCTGTTCTTTTAGTTTTGGCATTAGCGAAATACAGCTGGCTATTAGCTATAAATCTGTGTTTATGGTCCTTTATTTTCTATTTGTGTTCTCGCTTATATATAAAGAAATCCTGCCTGAACTACAAAGCCTTTATAGCCAATTCTAACCGCCTTTCAGGCACGTTTGAAGAATCAATTCGTACTACTCTTGATATACAGGCTTTTTCAAAAGATAAAGCTGCCATGCAGAACTTCCAAAATAAGCTGAAGGAGTACTTTAATACAAAATTGGAGATGAATGATACGGATACAATCATTTCAGCTTTAATAGATGGTACAAGAACAATGATGATTTTAACACATTTCATTTTATTTTCATTTTTATTCAAAACGGGACATTTAAATCTTTTAGCTGGGGTAGTTAGTGGTGTTTATGTTTTATATATCGCTACCTCTGGTTTGAGTGGGCTGTTTGGGAGCTATTTCTCCTATATAAAGAGTAGAGAAGCGATTGAATATATTGAAGCTAAGAATGATTTTGATAAAGAAATGGCACCTGAAACAATTAATATTGAGGAAGCCGCAATTAAAAAAATTGAGCTTGAGGATGTCTCGTTTTCTTATGAAGAGCAACAGATTTTGCGTAAAGGAAAATACACGTTTGAATCAGGGAATATCTATTCTATAGTTGGGAAAAACGGTGTCGGAAAATCAACGCTGATAAAACTATTAAGCGGACTGTTGGACAATCAGGAAGGCTCATTTAGAATCAATAGTCATAAAACGATGAAAACAATGAAGAATACCAATATTTTTGATTATATTGCCTACTATTCAACTGAAATGGAGGTGTACAATCAATCAGTAGAAAGTAACATCACGTATTCTGTTTTTGATGAGGACAAAGCTGCATTGAGCGCAAATCATTATTCATTTACTTCAGTAGCTAAAGATCATCAAATGGATGATTTAGTCAGCTCTTCAGGTCGAAACATTTCCCAAGGCCAAAAACAGAAACTACTATTACTTAGAACCTTAAACAAAGAAGCTGATATCTATATATTTGATGAGCCGACAGGTAATCTTGATGTCGAGACTCGGGAAGAGTTTATTGCTACTATCCATGAGCTGACAAAGAAAAAGGACAAGCTAGTGCTTATTGTTACCCATACAGAGGAAATCGTTAAAGCTTCTGATGTAGTTTATCAGTTGAATGGAGGAGAAAGCGAATGAAGCACATTTCTAAAAGAATTTTGAGTCTGGCTTTATTGTTACTACTGCTTACAGTCCTTATTTATAGGAACATCACACTTGAAACTAGTGCAGCCGCCTTTGAGAAAATGGAAATCACTGAGTTAAATGAGAAAATAGCAAAGGCTGAGCCTTTATTGGTTTATTATTATGCTGAAGACTGTCTCCCTTGTCAGGTGTTTAGCCCTGAATTGAGAGAAGTAACGACTGAGCTGGGAATAACGATTAATCAAGTAGATGCGGAAAATTTGGAGAATATGGACTTTATTAAAAAGTATAATTTGACAGCTACACCAACGATACTTTTATTTAAAGATGGCGAGGTAATTCGACAAGAAGGTGCCGTTGAAAAAAAAGAGCTGAAGCAGCTGCTGACGGATTGGCTTTTATAGGAGGAGAGAAAAATGAAAAAAGCAGGGATTATCATTGGTAGTGTGTTCGTGCTTGTCCTTGGTGCGATTTGGTATAATAGACAGCAAAAAGAAGTTTTAGCCTATCAGCAGCAGCTCGCAGAAGAAAAGACACAGTATCCAGAGATTTATGATACATTAAATTCAATAACAGTGGAAAGCTTTGAAGAAAAGGTTTCCAATCAGGAAGATTTTGTCGTGTATGTCGGAAGACCAACCTGTTTGGACTGTAGTGATTTTGAACCAGCACTTATTCTTATGCTGGAAAAGTATGAACTGCATTCAAAGCTGGAGTATCTGAATGTTGCTCAATTACGAAAAGATGAGACTGTCTGGGGAAATTTTAAAGAGACTTACGCGATTCAATATACGCCAACGATAGCAACCTTTGAAAAAGGCAAGCTTATATCTCAAGTGAGTTGGACACCAGAAAAAGGAACGGAAATGGATCGATTTGATGACTATCTAAGTGAAATAGCTAAGAACTAGACAGAGTAGGACAATGATCCGGAGAAAATCCGATTATTGTCCTACTCTATCTACCTAAAGGATTAAATGCATGGGATAAACAAGCAGTTTATCAGAATATCCTGAGAAGTGGCTAAAAAGCTTAGTATATGCTTTTCTGAGTGAACAAAATTTAGGTACCCCTATTCCTTTTTTAACTGTATTATTGCTTTTTCAATCGCTGATTTCACCTGCTCAAAGCCTGTTCCACCTTGAGAGTTACGGCGTTTTACAGCAGTTTTTGATGCAAGCGTGTCATAGATATCCTCTTGAATCAACGGTGTAACTTCCTGATATTCGTCAAGAGGAATATCCTGTAGATAGATGCCTTTTTTTGTACACGCCAGTACTAATTTCCCGACAACTTCATGGGCCTGGCGGAAAGGCATGCCTTTACTTGCCAGATAGTCTGCCAGTTCAGTGGCATTGGAAAAGTCCTTTTCTGTAGACTGAGCCATAACCGCTTCGTTTACCTTCATTGTTTCAATCATGCCAGCCATGATATCTAGGCTAGTCAAAATGGTATGAGCCGTATCAAACATGCCTTCCTTATCTTCCTGCAAATCCTTATTATAAGCCAGTGGAAGTCCCTTCAGGACAGTGAGTAAGCCAAATAAGTTGCCGAAGACCCGGCCGGATTTCCCGCGAATTAATTCTGCCATATCCGGATTCTTTTTTTGGGGCATAATAGAACTGCCTGTTGAGAAAGTATCAGTCAGTTCAATAAACTGAAATTCATGACTGCACCAAAGAATGATTTCCTCGCAAAAACGGGAAAGATGCATCATTAGCAGAGAACTATTGCTTAAAAATTCTAAAATAAAGTCCCGGTCGCTAACACCGTCTAAGCTGTTTTCGTAAATAGAAGTAAAGCCAAGCTCTTGTGCTGTCAAGTTTCGATCTATTGGGAAGGTGGTTCCTGCAAGTGCGGCGCTGCCTAAAGGTGAAATATCAATTCTTTTTAAGCTTTCAGTAAAACGTTCCTGATCTCTTGTGAGCATACCGTAATAGGCCATCAAATGATGGGCAAAGGATATCGGCTGTGCATGCTGAAGATGTGTGTATCCAGGCATCAGCGTTTCAACATGCTTGTCCGCTTTATTAACCAGTACCTGCCGCAGTGTATGCAGAGAATTGATTGTTTCCAAGACAACATCTTTTAAATACAAATGCATATCTGTAGCAACTTGATCATTTCGGCTGCGTGCTGTGTGCAATTTTCCGGCAACGGCGCCAATTTCTTCATGAAGGAAGGTTTCGATATTCAAATGGACATCTTCGTTTGCAACTGTAAATGCTAATTCACCAGCCTCTATCTTCTTTTGTACAGTCAACAGCCCTTGAACAATGGTGTCCGCCTCTTCTTGCTTGATTATCCCTGTTTTACCCAGCATTTTTACATGTGCCAAACTGCCTTTAATATCCTGTGCTGCCAATTTTTGATCGAAGGAGATAGATGCGCCGAATTCATCAATCCAGCCTTCATTCTTTCCTTCAAATCGTCCACCCCAAAGTTTTTTCATGATATTCACCTCAATAAGTATGTACTTTTTTAGAAACAGAAAAAACGGTTTATCCAGTCCTGTTGTGTCTATAAATCCTGTGAAAGAAGCGAGCTGCGCTAGGAGTCGTTTTGTCTGCAATGCAGGCAAGGAATGCTCTTTAGCCCGAAATCTTTACAGGATTTATATGGATAAACCGTCATATTGCATGTGCTGATTTAACTTGTTCATTAGGATGCATGATGAAAAGTACCTTGCTGAACTCATTATTTCATTCCGCAGAATAAAAGGAGCTTCTCTAAAGGCAAGTATCGAAAAGACGGCATGGATGGCATTATTTACCTGCTGGTAAACGTCATCTCGCAGATAAGCCTTCTTATTCTTTGTTTTACAGTTGGGCTTGAACCTCAGCATTTACTTTTGTTGGAAGCCCCCATAGCTTGATAAAACCAATCGCTGCATCCTGATCAAAGGTATCGGCTGATGTGTAGGTCGCCAACTCTTCGTTATACAGGCTATTATCGGATTTTCTTCCTTCAACGATGGCATGTCCTTTAAACAATTTAACCCGAACAACCCCATTTACGTATTTCTGTGTTGATTTCAAAAAGGCAATTAGAGCATCTGTTAGCGGGTTAAACCACAGACCGTTGTAAATCGCCAGAGATAATTGATTTTCGATAATCGGTTTAAAATGCGCTATTTCCCGAACAAAAGTCAAATCTTCCAATTCTTTGTGAGCTGTCATTAGAGTAATAGCTGCCGGACATTCATAAACTTCCCGGGATTTAATCCCAACTAACCGGTTTTCCACATGGTCAATCCGTCCGATGCCGTGCTTGCCTGCTAAATCATTTAAATAAAGGATTAATTCAGAAAGCAGCATTTGGTTTCCATCAATAGCAGTTGGAACACCTTGGCTGAAGGTAATTTCAATAATATCGGCCTGGTCTGGTGCATCTTCTAAGCTGGCAGTTAAATCATAGGCGCCTTCTGGTGGTGCCGCCCACGGATCTTCTAATATGCCGCATTCATTTGCCCGTCCCCAAAGGTTTTGATCGACAGAATATGGATTATCTAAATCAGCTGGAATGGGTACGCCTTTTTTCGTTGCGTAGTTAATTTCTTCTTCACGTGACCATTTCCATTCACGAACAGGAGCAATAACCTTAATAGCTGGCGCCAATGAATTGATAGCTACCTCAAAACGAACTTGATCGTTTCCTTTGCCGGTACAGCCGTGAGCAATAGTGGTTGCTCCAGTTTCTTTTGCCAGTTCAACTAGTTTTTTAGCAATCAGCGGTCTAGATAATGCGGAGACCAGTGGATAAGATTGTTCGTAAAATGTGTGTCCTTGCAGTGCAATCAAGGCAAACTCCTGAGCGAATTCTTCTTTTGCATCAATCGTGTAAGAAGCTGAAGCACCGAGCTGAAGTGCCTTGTTTTTTATAAATTCTAAATTTTTTCTTTCTCCAACATCCAGACAGCAGGCGATGACATCGTATCCTTCATCCACCAGCCATTTTACGGCAACAGAGGTATCTAACCCTCCGGAATAGGCTAAAATTACTTTTTCTTTTGACATATGCAAACTCCTTTACAGATTCCAATTCGGTTTCTAATTTGAATTGAATCTATCATAGCACCTGAAAATACAAAAATCAATACTTTTCTTAAATAAATATGCAAATAATTATCGTTTAATAGTAAAATATGCATTTTTGGCTAAGGATTATGTAAGGATACTGGCTTTCTAAATGAATAATTTGTATAAAGAATGAATAAAAAAGCAGATGTTTTGAAATTTCGATATGATTTTTTTCAGGAAATAACCAGAAAAAGTGGATATGAAAAAATATAAGTTAATGTTGTTTTGTTCTTTTCAACTAGCTGAAAACCTTATTCTATCAGTATGCTAAGATTCTTTGCAGCGTGTTTTTAGAAATGCTTATTTTCTTTTCTTGTAGAAATGGTATGCTTTTCCTATAGTGAAAACAGAAGGAGAAAAAGATGGAACTAGGAGAGAAACTTAAAGCAAAGAGGCAAGAATTTAATTTTACACAACAGGATTTGGCAGATAAATTACATGTATCCAGACAGACCATTTCAAACTGGGAGGTGAGTAGAAGTTATCCGGATATAGAGAGTCTGATTCAGCTGAGTGAAATATTTTCCGTCTCTTTAGATGTATTATTGAAGGGAGATCAAAAAATGATTATTAGTTTAAAGAGAAAGAATTTATTGGAAGTATTATATATGGTGTTTAACGGCATGTTGGCAGTCAGTATCCTGCTTTGCATGAGCATTGATTTTATTTATTCCAGAAGCTTAACATGGTCCCTTATCGTTATGATAGGTTGTTTAATCGCTGGAGCGGCTATAGCTGTTTTCCGTTACTGTGAAACAATGAAGCTGGTTAAGGCCAGTGCCGCAGTAAGCCTGCTGCTCGTTCCATTAATGATAGTTATTCAATGGCAAGCCCCTTATTTGGAACTATCTCAGCTATTGATGGTAACCGGAATTTGGACAGGATATTACTGGGCTGTACTGCTGTTATGGACGCTGACTTCGATTAATTTCTGGCAGCTGCTGGTTTTTGCGTTATTGCTGAGCTTTGGTTGTGAATGGGCAGCTATTTATTCAGCAGGTGAGGCCGTCCAATTAAGTACATTTCTGATTCAAAATTTGGTAGAGCTACTACTGACAGGCCTGTTTGCTTTTTGCGGGATTATAAAAATCGACAAAGGCAGGATGACTAAAATTTTATCAGAGTACAAAAGAATATAACTGATGATAAAGGGGGGGATGAGACAGAAACATAGGCGCTGAGAACCAAGTAGGTATGAAGTGATGTTCATCTTGCTCATGGTAGTGTATCTCAGGAGTAAGCGGGATGCTCTTAAAAGGCCAGTGACCGCAGTGATGAGCGGTTTTGATGCTGACTGATTTTTACTGGAGAATTTATACGCTTTAGTTAAGGGAGAGTTTGGGTGCTTATTTACGCCTCAAGCTCTTTTCTTTTTTCTGATATAGAAAGTTGGTAGAACTATGCTATAATTTTAGCTGGTTAGTGAAATCAAATGATTAATTATCTGATGATAGATAAACGTTATTCTAATGATTATACTTCTTGGATAATGATTCCAGTAAGTTTAGTGACAGAAACGGAGTGTAGCAGCTATGTTTGTAGCAAAAGATTTTGAAGTATTTGAAGTGGCTGGTTTGGAACCAAGAATGGAAGCTATCCGTAGCCGGATTCAGCCGAAGTTTCAAACGTTAGATGAATATTTTGCGGGGGCGCTAGGGGAAGAGCTAGGTATTGAGTTCTTCGTTCATATCGCTCAGCATCGGCGCCGAACGACATACCCGCCAGAAAATACTTGGTCTGCTTTGAGTAGGAAGAAGCGAGGGTATAAAATGGAGCCGCATTTCCAGCTGGGAATTTGGCCGGACTATGTGTTCATGTGGTTGTCCTTGATTGATAACCCGAAGAATGAACAGGCAATCGCTCAAGCATTTTTAGATAATCTGCAATTATTTAGTCAACTTCCAGAAGATACGTACTTCTCCTTAGACCATACTATACCTGGAGTTGAGCTTCTTTCGGAAGGAGCCTACGAAAAAGGACTAATGCGATTTAGAGATGTGAAAAAAGGCGAATTTCAAATTGGCCGAATTTTAAAAAAAGATAATCCAATATGGGATGAGCCGGAAGAAGCGAAAAGCTATATGCTCGAAACCTATCAGCAGCTGCTTCCGTTATATCGTATCGCGATAGCCCAAGAATAAAAAAGGATGAATCAACAGCTGTTGATTCATCCTTTTGTGCTAAAGCAGTCCTTATTGGACACCAATTTTATTAAATGGGAAGAAGCGGAAATAGACAACCCCCTGAATATCGTCCTTGTCAACAAACCCGAAATAACGGCTGTCATCGGCAATTTGCCGATTATCTCCCAAAACAAAGTATTTTCCTTCAGGAACAGTTGCTGACTGCGTCGCATCTAACGTTTCTAAAGTAAAGTCGTTTGTCAACGGCTGATCACCATCCAGCTGTGCTTTAAATTCATCTAAATATGCTTCATCATATGCCTTCTCGTTAATATATAACTGATCATCCTCGTAACGGATAGTGTCGCCAGGCAAGCCTACGATTCGTTTGACAATTAGATTGCCAGTACGTGGACTGGGAAAAGTGGCAATATCAAAGCGTTCAGGTTCAATAAAAGTCATTTGCCATAAGCGATCGGATTCATGGTAGTTGGGCTCCATAGAGGTACCAATTACTTCTACAGGATTAAAAAGAAATACTCTCAACAGTAAAACAACTCCAAAGATAATACCTAGCTCAATGATATGGCGAATAATTCCTTTTTTCTTTAGCATTCCATACCTCCTGTAATCGTTTGAACTAAGTATACCGTGTTTTTTACTATCTGTGAATAGAGTTTTCTGATTTAGGAACTAGAAATTGCAGTCTATTTCTTACTAAAATGCCGAGATAGCCGGCTAAAATTGCTTTTATCAGACCAGGAATTATGAAAGGCAGGAAAGCTCCTTGGAATGCGCCGATCCAGCCGCTGCCTCCATAAATTTTCAGCCAAATAGTTCCAAAGACTAAAGTAAGCATTGCTCCAACGATATTGCCAATGATTGCCCAAGAATAGGTAAAAGAAGTCCGCTCTAAAATATAGCCAGTGACTAGTCCGTTAACAATGAAGCCGATTAAATACCCGCCAGTCGGACCAAAAAGTACTCCGATTCCTCCGCTCATACCAGAAAAGACGGGAAGGCCAATCAATCCTAACAACAAATAAATTAGAATAGCAAAGGTACCTGTTTTCCGTCCTAGGACAGTGACTGCTAAACCAACAGCTAAGGTTTGACCTGTTAACGGAATAATTCCAAAAGGAATTGTTAATTGAGAAAAAACTGCAATGATTGCAGCAAATTCTGCTGCCAAAATAGTTGACCGTAATGAATAATTCATGTTCACACACCTTTGTTAACCTTGTTTTTTTTATGGTTAACAATACTATAAAAGAAGTTTTTGAGAAAGTAAAGAAAAAAATTATATTTTGAATTATAAGCAGTTATTTTGTGAGAAATAAGTGGATTTGTTATACTCGTTAATAGAATAAAAGATGTATTATAGCAGTGATTCACGATAGTAAAAAGGAAATAATGCAAAAATAGTGACAAAGTGTCACTGTTTGTGTATAATCTTTTTTACCGGAGACACTCTGTCGCTTTCAAGGATAGTGAGTCTGCTGCAGTAAGAGAAGGGGAGAAGTCGATGTTTTTAGCATGGAACGAAATTAAGCACTCTAAATTAAGGTATGGATTGATTGTAGGAGTAATGTTTTTAATTGCCTACTTGGTATTTTTTTTAACAGGTTTAGCTTATGGATTGTCAGAAGATTTTAAAATGGCTGTGGATAAATGGGAGGCAGATGGTATTGTGCTTTCGGAAGAGGCTAATGGTAACTTAAATATGTCGTCTCTTTCTATTCAGACACTAGATGATGTTCAAGCAAAAGAGAAGGCAGCTTTTGCACAAACAGCAGGAATTATTAAGAGAGAACACGGGGATAAAGAAAAAGTTGACGTTAACTTTTTTGGAATTGATTCAGCCGGTTTTCTTATGCCAAATATTGTAGAGGGTCGAGCGTTTAAGAGTGAGAATGAAGCGGTAGCCGACATTACTTTAAAGACAGAGGATGGAGTGAAGCTAAACGAAATAGTGGAGCTGGCAGGCAGTGACCGGGAAGTGAAAATTGTCGGCTTTACTGAAAATGCCCGCTATGTAGTAACGCCGGTACTATATGTCTCTATTTCAGAATTTCAGCAAATTCGCTTTGGACAAGAACTGCCTGATGATCAGGCGAAAATTAATGGTATTGTTGTCAGGGGCAAAGATGATTCTACTTTAGGAGTAAAAACAGATAATAAAGAGTTGTCGGTATACGATATCTCTACATTTATCAATAGTCTTTCAGGATATAGCGCACAGGTTTTGACTTTTGGCTTTATGATTAGCTTCTTGATTGTGATCGGAGCGATTGTCATTGGTATCTTTATCTATGTATTGACGTTGCAGAAAACCAGTATTTTTGGGGTGATGAAAGCTCAGGGGATTTCCAGCAAATACATTTCAGTATCAGTGATTGCGCAGACTTTCATTTTAGCCGTTATTGGCATTTTCAGCGGCTTACTAGCTTCCATTGGGACTTCTTTGGTATTGCCCGCAGCTGTTCCGTTTGAGGTAAATGGATTATTTTTTGGCGGAATAGCAGGTGCCATGTTGATTGTTGCAGTACTGGGAGCCCTGTTCTCGGTGCGGACGATTGTTAAAGTTGATCCGCTGAAGGCGATAGGTTAGGAGGAAGAACAGAATGAAAGCGATAGAATTTATAGATGTAGAGAAAAACTTTCAAGATGGAGATGAACAAATCTCTGCTTTAAAAAAGACAAACTTTTCTGTAGAAAAGGGCAGCTTCACAGCGATTATTGGACCAAGTGGTTCAGGAAAAAGTACATTTTTAACTTTGGCTGGCGGTCTCCAAACGCCTTCAGCAGGAACAATAAAAATTAACGGACAGTCCTTCAGTGCAGAAAAAGAAAAGACACGCTCCGCTATTCGTTTTAAAGAGATTGGTTTTATTCTTCAAGCTTCGAATCTGGTACCTTTTCTATCTATTGAAAAACAACTAAAATTAGTAGATAAAGTGAAAAAGGAGAAAGCGAACTCAGAGGCTGGTAATCAGCTATTGGAACAGCTGGGTGTAGCCGCTCTAAAGAAAAAGTATCCAGATGAGATTTCAGGAGGTGAACGTCAGCGTGTAGCCATCGCACGGGCGCTGTATAACGACCCTTCTGTTATTTTGGCGGATGAACCAACAGCTAGTTTGGATACAGATAAAGCATTCGAAGTGGTGAAAATATTGGCGCGGGAAACAAAAGAGAAGAATAAAGCAACGATTATGGTTACTCATGATGAACGCTTGATTGAATATTGTGATCAAGTGTATGTTATGAAAGACGGCGTATTGGAAAGTAGAAACAACTGAAAGCAGCTGATAAGTATCTAGCCGATGATGTTTTTATAGAAAATATTTTGTCGACATAAGTTTGGCTAGAATGGTGAGTAGTGTTAAAGACCCCGCCTTAATTCAGCCGGCATTGCATTTGCAATTCTCACTATGTATCAAAATATGAATCGATGTTGGAGAACTATTTCAGGACTGGAGCGTAGCTGGCTTGGCTAAGGTTCCAGTCCTGTTTTCTGTCTCACCATTTATTTGGACTTCCATCATACTAAAAGTCTGGGAATTTACTTGTGTCCCAGATTCCTGATCTGTGTCTTTCAAGGGACCGCAGAGCAGCAATGCAATAGGCTAGATGTTTAATGTGGTCATGTAATAGCTTGGCTTTTAAAGTTTCGATTGTTTTATTCTGAAGAAGACCAATATATTTTTATAGAGACTCTCTTTCAATATTTAAGTAAAGGATAGTGATTTGAGCTTTTCGAAGGGCATCCAGCCAATGTGACCGTTTTTGTCCTGAATCAGCGCCCAAGCGTAGACAACTTCTAATAATTCAACAATACTATTTTCTGCCATTGCTAATTCTGTCGGATTGTAATCTCGGATTAATGTGTCTTTATCAATATAGTCCTGAGGAAAATAAGTTTGATAGCCTTCGATAGTTCCCCCTAACCAATTCTTATAATGACTACATGGTACAATATCAGTCACCTTTGTTCCAGCAGTAAATGTTGGGAAAATTCCTTCTCCCAAATGACGTTCTGTGACAACCAATTTCATATGTGTTCCTCCCAGCTTTTTTTATCTATTAACCATTATAAGAACATATGTTCTTTTTGTAAAGGAAAAAATGAATGTTGGCAGATTAAAGAGATTGAGTCAGAAGTGGTCAGCTTCAAGCACCAAGTAGGTACTTTTCATCATCTGCTCTGCTCAAAGAACAATCACAGTGATTCTAAGCACCAAGTAGGTACTTTTCATCATCTGTTCTGCCCAAAGAGCAATCACAGTGATTCTAAGCACCAAGTAGGTACTTTTCATCATCTACTCTGCTCAAAGAGCAATTACAGTGATTCTAAGCACCAAGTAGGTACTTTTCATCATCTGTTCTGCTCAAAGAGCAATCACAGTGATTCTAAGCAATAAGGCGAAAATTCCGAAAATGACAGGAAACACGAAGGTAAACCATTCGATGTTGACTGTTTCCTACTTGGTGTTCCACAAACTTTTTGCGAATTTTCACCTTATTGTCAAAGGAGTTACTTCTGAAACACCGTTTATCCGGGTTTAAGGGACTGAGGCATACTAAGGTCACAGCCCGCTGAAATTCTCTATTATATCCTTGTGCTGCAACAAACGACCTAAAAAATGCAACAAGCGGAAAAATACTCGTGTTTATCCGAAAAGTTTTTTATTATAGATTGTGTAGGAGGGGAATAAATGAAAACAGAGTTTCAAACACAGGAAGAGGTAGCTGTTGGCAAAGTACTGATTATGACGAATCCGGAGCATCAAAAAGACTGGCCCAAGCTGGAACAGGCAATTAATGGGATCAATCAAACAGTTACAGCTATTAATGCAGTGAATAATCGGAAGATTCAAATCCCTGTTCAGTCGATTATCAGTATTGAATCAGAAGATCGAATGTGTAATCTCAAGTTAGAAAATGGCAATATGTATCTTTACGGAAAGAGGCTAAAATATGCGGAAGTTGAATTTCGTTCGAATCGATTCATGCGAATCAATAATCAAACATTGATTAATCTAAACCATGTGGCGCAGTTCACTTCTTCGGTGAATGCCCGGATTCAGCTCTTAATGAAGGACGGCACAACATATATTATCAGCAGACATTACATCAAAGAATTTAGGAGGGCGTTATCATGTTAAAGGATTTAAGACAGTCATTTTTTCAAGTTTTTACTACTTCATTTTTATGGATAGTATGTTTATTATCGATTTTTTTCAATGGGGAAAAAATCCAGGTGATGTATTTATGGAATCTAGTTGGAGTCGCGGCCAGTATAGCATTTCTATGCGGAGTGGTATATAAAGGATTATGGCAGTATTTAACTTTTAAACCGCTGGCTAATGTAGTAATATCTTCGATATTAAATAGTGGATTTGGTTTGGCAGCTGTCTATCTGTTTTCAGAGGAAATGTTTGCCTACATTGCCTCATGGATTCCTGGAATGTTGGTGTTATCATTGGCTTTGCACTTTGTAGCGTTCTATATCTATGCAAAATATGAAGCGAAGAAAAACTGCGCAGAGCTTAATCATCTGCTTAAAAAGTAAGAAAAACCCTCTGCTGAAAAGACAGCAGAGGGTTTTTGAGAATCCCAAAGGGATTATAGTTTTTGGTTGTAGTATTCAACGACAAGAGCTTCGTCGATTTCAGGATATAGTTCATCACGTTCTGGTAAACGAGTGAAGCTTCCTTCTAATTTTTCAGTGTCAAAGCTAACAAATGCTGGACGACCAACAATTGCTTCAACTGCTTCTTTAACAGTCACAATATTTTGAGATTTTTCACGGATAGAAATCACTTGACCAACTTCAACATGGTATGAAGGGATATCCACACGCTTGCCATCGACCATAACGTGACCATGGTTTACTAATTGACGTGCTTGACGACGAGTAGTTGCAAGACCTAAACGGTAAACAACATTATCTAAACGTTGTTCCAACAGAATCATGAAGTTAACCCCGTGTTTACCTTCTTTGATTTTGCTTGCTTTAACGAACAAGTTAACGAATTGACGTTCGTTCATACCGTACATATGACGTAATTTTTGTTTTTCAGTTAATTGCAAACCGTATTCAGACTGTTTGCCACGGCTGTTTGGTCCGTGTTGTCCTGGTTTGTAAGGGCGGCGTGCTAGTTCTTTACCAGTTCCTGATAATGAGATACCTAGACGACGAGAGATTTTCCATGATGGTCCTGTATAACGAGACATTCAAAATTCCTCCAATAAAATAAGTTTTTGGAGTAAAATAATCTTCTGAAAAATTCATATTCGTTCAGTTCATTCTTCAACCTTCACCTTTGCAGCCGCGGTTACGCAGTTGAACCTGAAAAGCTGGATAAGATATCATTATCTTAAAAGCTAAACACTGAGGCAATGGACTGTTGACGAGCCTATTATTTTTCTGCTGCATTATTTTACACAAAGAACATTATATCGCTAAAAAGCTTGTTAAGTCAAGGTTTTTTCAATTAAATAGCAAGAAAAATGAGAGGAAGCAGAATATAAGAAGAAATTACTGGGAAATAAGCAGAAAATACTGGACAAATTCTCTTCAGGTCATTAGAATGGTAAAGGATATTTTTTGAAAATACATATTGAAAATCAACTGAAAAGGAGCAGCAAATAATGAAACCTGTATCTCCACTATTTGAACAGATTGACAAGTCCATCAATAAAAAAATTAGTTTGTTTCAAAACAGCACTGTCCGTTATATTGTCAGAGCAATGCTTGCGTGTATGTTCTTAACCTTAGGAACAGCTGTAGCATTTGTAATCGCTATGAAAGGTGAAGACATTGCACACGGACTAGGAAAAATGCTTTATGCGTTTATGTTCAGCTGGTCTTTAGTAATGATTCTGTATATGAATGCTGAGCTGGGAACATCAAATATGTTGTATATGACTGTTGGCGTATACCGTAAAAAAATACGCTTGCCGCTTGCTGCAAAAATTCTGTTTACATGTATTCTCTTCAATTTAGTCGGCGGTGTTCTGTTCGGATTTCTGATTGGTCAGACAGCTCCTTTTCAAAATTTGGCTTCAGATAACTATATGTTTACAGCAATTGCCGGTAAACTGACAAAAAGCACCACACAGATTTTGGTAGAAGGAATGTTTGCTAATATCGTTGTAAATACAGCGGTTCTGGTGAGTATGCGGATGAAAGATGATGCAGGGAAAATTGCTGCTATCATTTTCATTATCTTTATCTTTGCTTTCTTAGGCTTTGAACACGTTATCGCAAACTTCCCGGCATTTACACTGGCATATGTTGCTTCTCATGGTACGATTGCAGCAATGACTTTAGGCAATGTTGTGCATAATTTAGTGTTTGCACTGATCGGCAACTTTATTGGCGGCGGTTTGGTGATGGGACTTGGCTATGCATGGTTGAATAATGCTGACACCAACTACTTAGATTAATAAAATATTCTTTGTCTAAAGACTAAAAATGCTGTTGAATAAGCGTTTTTAGTCTTTTTTATTGGCTCAAGCAGTCAGAAGCTGCGCTGCTTATTTTAGCTGGAATAGCGTATGATTTCAAAGAGAACTATTGAAATGAATCGTCGGAGTGATACTATAGTTTATATGAATGGTTTCACATGAAGAGCAATAAAAAAGTATCTTAAAAGCTGTTGTTGTTTTAAAAAGGAGGAGAAAGCTTATGTTGCGCATGTTTTCGCTAGAAAATAGTGTTCCTGTTTTTGTTTATGCATTCCTGTATAATTTGTGTCTTTTTTTGCCGCTTGCCGGGTTAGTAAGCTCTCAAAGCTTACAAGTAAAAGTGCTGATATTCGTTCTCTTTTTGGTGTGTGCACTAGTAGTAATTCATAAGATACCTAAAAAAACAGCTGAACGAAAACACCTGTCAGTTCTCTACAAAGGCTGTTATTCTCTAAAGGTTTTCGTAGTAAGTTGTTCCATGATGGTGCTGACAGTCCTTCCCATTCTGCTAAATTATTCTTTTTCTTGGCAGCTATTGGTTTTGTCGACTATCTGGATTGTATTTTTAGAGGCGCTTCTTTTTTGGAATGGTATGCTTCGTGTCTATCTGTCTTCTGTGCAACTGGGGTTGAAGCTGAGAATCATGGCTGCCGTCTGCGGCTGGGTTCCAGTTGTTAATATTTATATGCTGTTAAGGGTTATTCGAGTTGTGGAGGATGAATTAGCTTTTGAATTTGAGAAAGATTTAGCTGCTGATGTAGAGGCGGCGTCCACTCAATGCCAAACCAAATATCCGCTGCTGCTGGTGCACGGCATTTTTTTCCGGGATATAAAGTATTTAAATTATTGGGGGAGAATTCCAAGATTTCTAAAGCAAAGAGGAGCGGTTATTCACTATGGAAATCAAGAGTCTGCTCAAAGCGCAGAATACTGTGGAAAACAGCTGGCACAGCAAATCGAAAATATTCTGAAAGAAACCGGGTGTGAAAAAGTAAATATCATCGCACACTCTAAGGGCGGGCTCGACAGCCGATATGCAATTTCCAATTATGGTATGGATAAATATGTCGCTTCTCTTACTACGATTAATACACCGCATCATGGCTGTATTTTTGCAGATTATTTGTTGAAGAAAGCACCTCAAAAAATGCTGAATCGGGTTGAGAAGATTTATAATGGCGCTTTGGGAAGATTAGGAGATCAAAATCCTGACTTTTTAGTAGCAGTCACTGATTTAAGTGATGAGACCTGCAAAACACTTAATGCCAAGATGCCTGATAAGGACGACGTGTATTATCAAGGCGTAGCATCATATGTAAATAAAGCAGCTGGAGGAAAATTCCCATTAAATATTTTTTATCCGGTGGTCAGGCATTTTGATGGGAAAAATGATGGGCTGGTATCTGTTGAATCAGCCAGCTATTTTGAAAATACTAAACTGGTTGGCCCAATTGGAAAACGGGGCATTTCACATGCAGATATGATTGACTTGAATAGAGAAAATATTGATGGGTTTGATGTACGTGTATTTTACCAGGATATTATTGTGGACTTAAAGAACAGAGGGTTTTAGGAAATAATTCTATCAAAAATATTTTTAGTGCGTTCTTTTAGTGTAAAGTGAAGGTACTTTGAAGTGTTGTATTCTGTGCGTTTTTTGAGCTTAAACGATTAGAAAAAGTTGAAAAAGACCAATGAATGTGTTAAAAATACCAGTGTGGGTTCTATTTTTCGATTAGAAGAAAATGGACTGAAATAGAGGGGACTGGCAGGCTACTCAGCAGGAGAAGAAAGTGAGCGGTTGAAAATTTCATGAAGAGAAAACTTTTTGCATTCGATATCGATGGAACGTTGTTAGGAACAGATAAGCAAGCATTGGACAGCACTAGAGAGGCGCTGGCAGCGTTGAGAAAACAAGGACATCTAGTCACAATTGCCACAGGACGAAGCCGCTATATGGCGCAGAAGGTCATCTTTGATTTAGCGTTTGATAATTACATACTTTGTAATGGCGCAGCAGCCTTTTTAGATCACGAGCAGTATTATCAGAATTTGTTAGATGAAGACGAGCTGCTTCGTTTTGCCGCTGAGCTTGAGAAGAATGAATTGGGGCTGGCGTATGTCGGGCTGGACGAAGTGAAAAAGAAAAATAAACATCGTGCGAGCCAAGTGGTTGAAGCGATGCGTTCAATCGATTTTCATGATTTGGACTACGATGAGCAGTTCCAGCAATCGGCAGACATCTATCAAGCATTGGCGTTTTATGATGAGTCGCTGGAAGGTACATTTGAGCAGCAATTCCCGAAATTCCGTTTTGTCCGCTGGCATCCAGAGAGTGTGGATATTCTTCCCGAAAACGGTTCTAAGGCAGCTACAATTTTAAATTTGGCTGACCGGGTGGGAATCAAACAGGAAGATATTATTGCCTTTGGCGATGGAGATAATGACAGAGAGATGTTGAGGGAAGTCGGCGTTGGTGTAGCGATGGGTAACGCTCAGCCTCATGTTCAAAGAGAAGCGAAGCTTGTAACAGACACCAACGATCAGGACGGTATCTGGAAAGCGTTGAAGGAATTAAACTTTATCTGATAAAATTATTAAAAGAAATCAGCCGCTGTTTTATTATTGAAGAGGTCGAGACTTATTTTGTCCGGCTTCTTTTTTATTTTTTCAAAATAAGGGAATTGGTAATAGTGAATATCGTTCGCCAGAAATAGGAAGCTCCTAATTTTTTTGATAAAAATATAAAAAAGTGAGGAATTCTCAGTTTTTGATTGTATTAATAGTGAACGATAAAAAAAGAGGTGATGAAATGGAAGAAGAAGTGTATATTGGGTTGTTAAATCGTGATGAAGCGGTATATCAAAGGCTTATTCAGCAATATTCAAAGCTGCTGTGGGCAGTCGCTTCCACAGTAATAACGAGTAAAAACGGCTCAGCTGTAATGGATATTGAAGAAGTGGTCAGCGATACATTTGTCCGCTTGTGGCAGCATCCGGAAAAATATCAGCCGGAGAAGGGATCGCTGAAAAGCTATCTGGCTGTGATTGCCCGTAGCTTGGCATTGAATAAAGTGAAGAAGAATCAAAAAAAGATGATTCAACTGGAAGAAGCAGAAGAACCGGCCAGCGAACTGAGGATGAGCAGGGAAGAAGAATGGCAGGCATTGTATGATGCCATTCGCACACTGGATGAGCCTACTAGAGAAATCATGATTCGTCGTTACTTTTATGAAGAGAAGCCGCAAACGATTCGTGATGTGATGCGGCTTCCAGCGAAGGAAGTAGACAATTGCTTATACAGAGGGAAGAAAAGGCTGAAGCGGTTGCTGGAAGAAGAAAATTTTTTGAAAGAGGTGGCTGAGTATGGAAACTAAAAAGAAGCATGATGTACCGTTGGAGTATTTGACTGAGGAACAGCTGGATGATTTTTTAGAATATACCCAACCGTTTTCAGAAGAAAATCTACAGGCAATTAGTCGAAGGTTTGAAGAGAAAACAGGAAATACATCTATAAAAAAGCTTTCAAATACAAAAAAATGGCAAAAGGGTTTGATTTTTGCGGCTGCAGCACTGGTTTTATTACTAGTTGGCTTTACTCAATTGGGTACGCTAAAAAGAACATACTACCAATTGTTTGGCAGCGATGCAGACAAACTGCTGTTGAATACAGATAAACTGGATGCTTCGGTAGAGGATCAGGGGCTGCGTCTGACTGCGGTGTCGGCATTTAAGGATGGCGGTACAACCTATTTTCTTTCAGAACTGACTGACTTGACCGGTGACCGTTTAGATGGGGAAACAATGATTGATCGCTGGCAGATGAACGGTGGTGGGAATAGTCGGGTTATTAATTATGATGAAAAAACAAAAACAGCAACCATTCTAACAACAGCAATTGCCACGTTTGACGGTTCAGCTTCAACTCCGGGCTTTTTGCTGGAATCAATTTTGTCCGGGCGCTGGGAGAAGCAAACAATGAGCCCAGTCAAACTATCAGATCATATTAATCAGCAAGCTGCTTGGATCGATATTTCTAAGCAGGATGGTCAAGGAGGCGGTTCTGACCCTGTACTGATGGAAAAATACAATTTGACGTGGGATGAGTTGAACAAAGTAGGGCTGAAACCGCTGGAAATGAATGTAGTGCTGGATGAAGAGCAAGAGGTTGTTTTGACGAACGCGGCATACAAAGACGATTTTCTGCATGTTCAGATTAAATATCCAAACCATATAAAAAGAGAATACGCCTTTATTGTATTAATTAATCGGAAAACAGGTGAAGAAAAGCATTCTATGGCCAGCTTTCAAGTAGATGAAGGCACGCATAATAATCAAACAGGTCGAACAGATTATGAAGAGCTGATATTTGATATCTCTGCCGAACAGCTTTCAGAATATGATGTGCGGATTGATGGGATGGGTCACGAGATTCAGCAGTCAGGGGAATGGGCGATTAAGCTGGCTGAGCCGCAGGCGCTTCCGACTACTGATTTGCAGGATGCAGATGTGGTTGTAGATGGTAAGAAAATAAAGCTGAAAAATATCAAACTATCACCGCTTAGCCTTAGCTTTGAATGTACTGTGGATATGTCGGAGAGCTATGATTCAGACTGGCAGATTAACATTCAAATGAAGGATGGAACAACACTGGACTATCTTAAGGATGGTATGATGACATCCGGTAGTGAAGGAAAAAAAACCAGCATTCAGGTTTCTGGCAGCTATTTGGAGTTGGAAAATATAGAAAAAGTCAGCATCAATGGGACGGAGCTTTCGAAAAAATAGAAATAAAAAAACAGAGCAATGTTAGGGAAAAAGCCTAACACAGCTCTGTTTTTTTCATTTATTCAATGTATTAAACAATCCGAAGATGGTTGCTTCTTCTAAAGGAAGTTCTTGATTGTCAAGCAGTACCTGGGTCACTTTATAGTAATCTTCTAAATCGGGTACTTCTCGCTGTTGAGCAGCTACGAAATCAGCGGCTTTCTCATAGATTTTTACATTTTCACTTGTATCATTGCTTGTCAGCAAATAATGGATTTCCAACATGATTCTCATTCCTTTCGTGATAACACACGATTAGTATACTCCTTTTTAAGAAAAACGTTGGAAATTTTGTCTTTTAGTGCTGAAGCTGAAAGCTACTCAATCACCAAAACGCCGTCTTTAAGACTGTAAGGGTTGTCTGCGTTGATATGATCGTAGAACATAATACCGTTCAAGTGATCGATTTCATGCTGAACAACGATTGCTTCGTAGTTTTTTAAGCGTTTTTTCTGTTTTTCTCCAGCTGCATCATAGTATGTAAGAGTGATGCGGCTATGTCGAACCACGTAGCCGGGCACTTCCCGGTCTACCGACAGGCAGCCTTCGCCATCTGACAGGCATGCATCCTGAACAGAATGACTGATAATTTTCGGATTGTACATAACAGCACTTAAAACGGGTTCCGGATTTTCTAAATCACCGCTGGGAACGTGAACAGCAATTATTCTTTTAGAGATATCCAATTGAGGGGCAGCCAGACCAACGCCTCCCCGCAGCTGAAGCTCTTCTGCTTTTTCCGGATCCTGACTGTTTTTTAAAAAGGTCATCATTTCTTCCCCAAGCTCAATATCCTTTTGAGCTAAAGGGAAAGTCACTTCTTCTGCCACCTTTCTCAGTGTTGGATGTCCTTCTCGAATAATATCTTTCATGGTAATCACTAGGATAATTCCTCCTTCTATAAATGGAAACGAGGCTGCTACAGAAGCAATGGGCTTAGCGGGCTACTGTTTTACTGGATTTCCGCTGCCCTTTTAAAAGAGTGCTTCTGAAGCACCGTCTATTTGGTTTTAAGGAATTCGGGCACAAATCTGCCGTTGTTCCATTATGGATTATTTTGCGTAATTAAGTGTATCACAAAAATTAGAAAAATGGGGAGTTTTCTATATAAAAACAGGGAGTATGCTAAGCTTTATCTTGCTTTTTAATACGCTATCCTGTAAAGTATATTCTGTGTGGAAACACACCGCCTATTACTTGGTTTGACGAATCACCAACGCTTTACTCAGTAATAGGGTGACAATTATAGAAAGAGGTGGAACACATGGCAATGTCTAAAGAACAGAAAAACCAAATCATTAGCGAATACGCTCGTCATGAAGGAGATACTGGTTCACCAGAAGTACAAATCGCTGTATTGACTGCTGATATCAATCACCTGAATGAACATGCACGCGTACACAAAAAAGATCACCATTCTTATCGTGGACTAATGAAAAAAATCGGTCACCGTCGTAACTTGTTAGCTTACTTACGTAAAACTGACATCCAACGCTACCGTGAACTGATTCAACGCTTAGGATTACGTCGTTAATCAAACATGCGAAAGTGAGATTCACCAGAATCTCACTTTTTTGCTATTGGATGGCAGGACCAAGTAGTTTTTGCACTAAGCAAAAGCGTATCCGGCAAGACAAAATGGAAACAAGGCTTTGTTACTGAAGCTGAAAAAATAAAACAGCACTTTGAAAAGTTAGTCAAAACTCTACTAACCAAATGAAAGGATTCAATCCATTTGGATTTTTTCATTTGTTTAGTAGCGTCTCGCTTTTCAAAGGGCAAGAAGGAGACTTATATGTCAGAGAAACAAGTATTTAAGATGACTTGGGGCGGACGTCCGCTGCAGGTTGAAATCGGTCAATTGGCAAAACAGGCAAATGGAGCAGTCTTGGTTCGTTATGGCGATACTGTAGTATTAAGTGCAGCAGTTGCTTCAAAAGATGCCAGAGATTTTGACTTTTTTCCGCTTACTGTCAATTATGAAGAGAAAATGTACGCTGTAGGAAAAATTCCTGGCGGTTTTATCAAACGTGAAGGACGTCCCAGTGAGCGTGCAACATTAACAGCTCGTTTGATTGACCGTCCAATTCGTCCCATGTTTGCGGATGGCTTCCGAAATGAAGTGCAGATTACCAATACTGTGATGAGTGTGGAACAAGACTGCACACCTGAGATGGCTGCAATGTTTGGTTCCTCTCTTGCGCTGGCAATTTCAGATATTCCGTTTGACGGTCCGATTGCTGGGGTTGATGTTGGCCGTGTAAATGGCGAGTATGTATTGAATCCAACAGTTGAACAAGCTGAAAATACTGATATCGAATTAACTGTAGCTGGAACTAAAAAAGCGATCAACATGGTGGAAAGCGGTGCGAAAGAGGTATCTGAAGAGGATATGCTTGGTGCTTTGCTGTTTGGTTTTGAATCAATCAAAGAACTGGTTGCTTTCCAAGAAGAAATCGTTGCTGCAGTTGGTAAACCCAAAATGGATATCCAGCTTCTACAAGTAGATGCTGAGCTGAAAAAAGAAATATTCGATGGTTATTATCAAACAATGAAAACCGCTGTAATGACAGAAGAAAAACTTGCACGTGAAGATAATATCGATGCAGTTAAAGATCAGGTTAAAGAAGTTTACGCAGAAAAATACGCGGATTCTGAAGAAAGCGACCGTATTACAAAAGAAGTGAAGCAAATTGCTGAAGATTTGGAGAAGGACGTTGTTCGTGAATTAATTACGATTGACAAAATTCGTCCAGACGGACGTAAATTGGATGAGATTCGTCCGTTGGCATCTGAAGTTGGGATTTTACCAAGAGTGCACGGTTCTGGTTTGTTCACCAGAGGGCAGACACAGGCTTTATCTGTCTGTACATTAGCACCACTTGGAGAACATCAAATTATTGATGGTCTAGGTATCGAAGACAGCAAACGATTTATTCATCATTATAATTTCCCGCAGTTTTCTGTTGGATCAACAGGACGCGCAGGTTCGCCGGGACGCCGTGAAATTGGGCATGGAGCTTTAGGTGAACGAGCAATGGCTCAGGTAATTCCTAACGAAACAGACTTCCCTTACACAATTCGTGTTGTGTCAGAAGTATTAGAATCAAATGGTTCTTCTTCACAAGCTAGTATTTGTGCAGGTATTCTTGCTCTTATGGATGCTGGTGTGCCAATCAAAGCTCCTGTAGCAGGGATCGCAATGGGTCTAGTAAGTGACGGTGAAAACTACACTATTTTGACTGATATTCAAGGGCTGGAAGATCACCTTGGTGATATGGACTTTAAAGTTGCTGGAACAAAAGACGGTATTACCGCTTTACAGATGGATATTAAAATTCAGGGTATTACTGAACAAATTCTAACAGAAGCTTTAACTCAGGCGAAAAAAGCCCGTATGGAAATTTTGGCGGAGCTGACTTCTACACTGAGTGCGCCTCGTGAAGAATTAAGCCAGTATGCACCGAAGATTGAAATGATTCAAATCAAACCTGCCAAGATCAAGGATGTAATTGGTAAAGGCGGCGAAACAATCAATGGCATTATCGACGAGACTGGTGTTAAGATTGATATCGATCAAGAAGGTAATGTGAGTATTGCTTCAGCAGATGCAGAAATGATTCAAAAAGCAATCAAGATTATTGAAGAACTGACAAAAGAAGTAGAAGTAGGGCAAGTTTATCTTGGAAAAGTTGTCCGTATTGAAAAATTTGGTGCATTTGTAAACCTGATTAAAGGAAAAGATGCTCTGGTTCATATTTCTCAGCTTGCCAACGAACGGGTAAACCAAGTGGAAGATGTTGTGAAGCTAGGTGATGAGGTTCTGGTCAAAGTAACGGAAATCGATAAGCAAGGACGTGTAAATGCGTCAAGGAAAGCAATGCTAAGCGACGAAAATAAAGAGAAATAAGCAGATCGAGTCTGGGATAGCAGCAGGGTTCCAGACTCAGATTTTTATACAAGAACTCATTTGTAGAAAAACGTTGTGAGCTGGAGAAAGAATTAGTCGGCTCCTTCGTTTTTTTACAAAAATAAAATTGATAAAAAAAGTTAAAGAGCAACTGCTGCTCTTTTGTTTAAATCTAAATAGTGGTAAAATTAAGGCTATCAGTTTGAAGACTATCTGAGGTGTCATTGTGAAAAAATTTAATCCAAATAAAAATATTATTATTACATTGATATTAGTCATTATTGTTGTTGCCATTATCAGTGTGACTGCAGCTCAGCGTAATTCCAATGGGAAAACAAATGCTGTTCAGTCTGCCGTAAATGACGGTGTCGGCGTTATCGATAAAATGTTTTCCGCACCTGCTAAAGCAGTTGCTGGAAGTCTATCTTCACTAACAAACCTTTTCAATACATATGATGAAAACCAGAAGCTAAAAGAAAAAATTGACAGTTACAACGAGCTGGCTATCCAAAATCAAAACTACCAGAAAGAAATAGACGCTCTTAAAGCCGAATTAGGTCTGAATGAAACATTGACGAACTATAAGAAGGTAACTGCCAATGTTATTACTCGCTCGCCGGACAGCTGGCAGGATTTGATGGTTGTTGATAAGGGGAGTAATGATGGAATCGAAGTTAATATGGCTGTTATGTCTCAAAAAGGGTTAGTCGGTCGGGTGATCGAAGTGAATGGTTTCTCTTCCAAAGTAGAGCTGTTGACATCGAAAAATCAAAACTCTAACCATTTTCCTGCGCGTGTAAGCAGCGAAGGCGGCGATTCTTATGGGTTACTAAAAGAATACGACGAAAAAGAACAGGCGATGGTTGCTACACAATTGACTGGCGAGGCTGAAATCAAGGTCGGTGATATTGTGCAGACATCTGGTTTAGGTGGAAACTCTCCAGCAAATCTTCCGATAGGAACAGTAGAAAAAATCGAGCCGGATCATTACGGACTGGATCGTGAAATATACGTTAAACCATTTGCGGATATGTATGATATAAATGTTGTAACTATTATTCAAAGATCGGCAGGGGGAAATGAATGATTCCAAAAGAGAAAATAAAATATTTTGCTCCAGTTATTTTGTTTTTCTTGCTGCTGCTGGACGGACAGCTGTCTGTGGGGGCTGAAAATCTTTTAGATAACGTTTATTTTCCAAGTACTCATTTATTACTACTTGCTTATTTAACAATGATTCCCAATCTCTCAAAGAGTTATGTAATTATCAGTGCGTTAATCCTAGGGTTGATTTGTGATAGTTATTATTTGGGCATATTAGGAATTTATACTGTAGCTCTTGTAGCAACAGTTATGCTAATGTATACTTTTCAGGGGATTTTAGAGACCAATATTCCTACGGCGTTTTTTGGAATGGTTATATTTGTTACTAGCTATGAGCTGATTGCAGTTGCTCTACAGGTGATTTTTCATTTATCTAAGGTAGGGCCGGTTTTGTTCATCACAAGAGTGCTGGGACCAACACTCCTGTTTAATATGTTGATATTTGTGTTATTATTTTACCCAATGAAGAGGCTGTTTTCTACAACGTAGCCTCTTTTTTTGTTATTTATAATTGGTGGACATACATAATAAGCGTTATTTTATAATTGGTCTTGAAATGGTTTTGTAACATTATCTTTATGTATATGACACAAATCTATGTTACAATTTCAATGTTATAAAAAGTGAAAGTTAAGATTTGTGTAAATAATTATGAAATTATAGATTTGCAAAACCGGAGGAATAAATTAGTGAAGAAGAAGTTTTTATCAACATTAATGGTTTGTTCATTGGCACTGACTGCTGTCAGCCTGCCAGTAGCTGTGGAAGCAACAGACTACGATTCTCAAATCAAAGAGCAAGATCAAAAAATTAATGACTTAAAGACGAAGGAACAAGAGGCAGAAGCGGCATTGTCAGCAATAGAAGATGAAATGTTGGAAATTGCTGCTAAAGTGGATGAGCTGACTGAGACTAAAAGTACACTGACTGATGAAATTAAAGCGTTGTACAATGAAATTTCTGACTTGAATGTCCGCATTCAAAAGAGAGACGTCCAAATGCAAAAGCAGGCTAGAGATGTACAGGTTAGTGGGAATGGAACTAGCTATCTAGAGGTTCTTTTGAATTCAGAGTCTATTTCAGATGCATTGACGCGCGTGCAAGGGTTAACAACCTTGGTTAATGCGAATAATGATCTTTTAGAACAGCAAACAATTGACAAAGAAACTGTTGAAGATAAAACAGTTGTTGTTGAAGGTCAGATTGCGGCCCTGGAAAAAGCAACAAATGATTTAAACGCTAAACAGGCTTCTTTAGATACATTGAAGATTCAACAGGAGATTGCTAAGAACGAACTGGAAGCACAGCGTGCAACAGAAGAAAGCAAAAAATCCGAATTTATTGCGCAAAAGGAAGCAGCAGAGAAAAAACTAGCTGCTGAAAAAGAAGCGCAGCGGAAAAAACAGGAAGAAGCGGAACGGCTTGCTCAGGAAATATTAGCAAGTACACCGACGACAAACGTTGTCGAAGAAGATGGAACGACAACAGAAATCGATACACCTCCTGTTCAGGAAAATAATTCGAATAATAATGCTGGAAACAGCAATAATGACACATCAATTCCAGGAAGTGCAGGAGAAGTATCTAAAGCGAAGCAGGCAGCAATCAGTGCAGCGCTTAATGATGTCGGTAATAGTTATCCGACAGGCTGGGGTGCGCAAGGGGAATGTCTAGTTTCTGTACGTCGCTGGTTAAATGCCGGAGGGATTAATTTTGCTGTCGGCGATCCTCACAGCGGATATGTTGCTTCTGGTGCAACACAAGTATCATGGGGCCAGGTTCAGCCGGGAGATGTTGTTCAATATGAAAATATCTTTACTCCGTCAGGCTGGATAGGCGGCGTTCACACGGTCTTAGTTGTTGGTGTGGAAAACGGAGTTGTCCAAATTGTTGAAGCGAATAATCCTGGTGGGTCTGGATTTGTTTCCACAACAAAAGGCTGGGCACCAGCACCGCCGTCAAGCTTTAGAGCAGTGGTTTGGCGTTTTCCAGGGTAAATAATGTATTTTACAATAAAAATACTGTAGAATGATTACATGTCTGCAGTATTTTTTCTTTTGGATTTGAAATACTTTTGTAATGTCTCTATTATCTCTATGACATAGGGATATGTTAAACTGATGGAGTCATTAATTTAAAAAGAATTTATCTACTGTTAATTTATAAGTTTAAATAATTTGTCGGAGGAATGAATAGTGAAAAAACGTGTAATCCCAATGCTAATGCTAAGTTCATTAGTACTGTCAACCGTCGGAGCCGTACCAGTATTGGCAGACGATGTAGACACGCAAATCCAACAACAAGATGAAAAAATCGATGGAATAAAAAACCAACAGGCAACTGTACAAACACAGATTGCTTCATTACAAAATGAAATTGCAGGGATTGTAATGCAGTCTGATGCATTGCAAACTCAGCAGACAGAATTAAGAGATCAATCAACAGCTTTAGAAGATGAAATTGCAGTGTTGACAACACGTATTGAAAAACGCGAGCGTGCGATTCAAGATCAAGCTCGTGACGTTCAAGTAAACGGAAATGCAACAAGTTATATGGATGCAATTCTTTCTGCTGACTCATTTTCTGATGCGATTACTCGTGTTCAGGCGATGACAACAATTGTTCAGGCGAATACTGATTTAGTACAGCAGCAAAAAGCTGATCAAGAAGCTGTTGAAGCGAAAAAAGCTGAAAATGATCAAAAACTGCAACAGATTATTGATAATCAAGTCGAGTTAGAAGCTCAAAAAGGCGAAATTATCAAATCTCAATTAGACTTGGAAGTTCTACAAAGTGGGCTGGCAGCTGAAAGAGCTACTGCTGAAGACCAAAAAGCTTCATTTGCACAGCAAAAAGCAGAAGCAGAAGCGCAGCGTGCATTAATTGCTCAACAAGAACAGGCTTCCAAAGATGCAGCGGCACAAGCAGCAGTAGAAGCTGCAGTTACGTCGCCTGTGTCATCAGAAGAACAGACTAATCAAAGTAGTGAAACACCAAATTCTGATGTTCAAGAAACACCGGGAAGTTCGGAAGAGCCTAATCAAGGAAATACGACGCCAACACCGACACCAGAACCAACACCGACTCCTACGCCGGAACCAACACCGACGCCAGAGCCGACACCAACACCTGTTCCAGATCCAACGCCTGCACCTCCAGCAACTGGGGGGTCAGCAGTTGCTATTGCATTGGCTCAAGAAAGTAAGCCATATGTTTGGGGAGCTAAAGGTCCAGATTCATTCGACTGTTCTGGTTTAGTATACTATGCATTTATGACTGCTCAGGGTCGTAATGTTGGTGGATATACAGTAGCACAAGAAAGCGCAGGTACACGTATATCTGTTGGAGAGGCACAAGCAGGAGATTTGTATTTCTGGGGTTCTCCAGGAGCATCTTATCACGTAGCTATTGCATTAGGTAATGGAAGCTTTGTTCATGCTGCGAATCCTTCGCAGGGTGTTCGAGTTGATTCTGTTGCTGGATGGGCACCAAGCTTTGCAGTACGTATGTAATTTATGTAAATAATCAAAAGAACTGGAATAGAAATTCCAGTTCTTTTTTTATACTGTAAAAGATATTAAATCACTATAAAAATCACAAGCATATTTATCTTTAAATATATTTTTCTGTTAAGCGTAAAAACTCTTTGATGTCATCAGTAACTAAATTAACACCAGCTTGCCAGAAATCTGGTTTTGTTAAATCAACTGCTAAATGTTTTTCAGCTAACTCTTCAGCTGTCATAGCAGCTGTATCTCTAAGTAAAGCAATATAGCTGTCTTCGAAACCTAGGCTTTGGTTTTTAGCAAAGGCGTAGATTCCCATACTGAAAAGATAGCCAAAAGTATATGGAAAATTATAAAAAGGTACATCATCAATGAAAAAGTGCAGCTTGCTGGCCCAAAAATGTGGGTGATAGGTGCCAAGAGCATCCTGATAGCTCTCGTTTTGTGCATTAGTCATTAATTCAGTAATACGTTCGGCTGTCAGTAAAGCTTGTTGTCTCTCTTTGTAGAAATTCGTTTCGAAAATGAAGCGGGCGTGAATATTCATAAACATGGCATTGGCATTTTGTAGTTTTGCATCCAATAAATTAATCCGTTCCACTTCAGTCTCAGCAGCGTTTAAGGAGGCATCGGCAACAATTAATTCAGCGAAAGTACTGGCTGTTTCAGCAACGTTCATTGCATAATCACGGTTGAGAGCGGGTAAGTCCCAAAGAACACTGCTGTGAAATGCATGTCCTAATTCATGGGCTAAAGTAGCCACTTCGTTAACAGAACCGCCAAAGGTCATAAATATTCGTGATTCTTTGGTCTCTGGCAATTCAGTGCAATAACCTCCCGGTCTTTTTCCTGGGCGGTCTTCTGCTTCAATCCAGCTATTTTCAAAAGCCGAACGGGCGAACTGAGCCATTTTTGGACTAAAATGATTGAAGTTAGTCAGGATAAATGCAGCCGCCTCATCAAATGTATAGACTCTTTCTTTTAAATCTCCCAAGATAACTGGTGCATCTTGATCCTGCCAGTCCATCTTTTCTTTTCCGAACAATTGAGCTTTTCTGGTGAGATAATCGACAACTATTTGTTTATTATCAGTGACAACCTGCCACATAGTATCTAGTGTTTCTTTCTTCATTCGATTATAGCGCAAAGGTTCTTCTAAGAAATCATTCATGCCGTGAAGTGCATAAGTGTTTAGCCGAAAGCCGTCTAAGTGATTCAAGGTGTCAGCCAGCACAGAAGCATTTGCTGCCCAGGCCTTCTCCCAAGCATCGAATAGTTTTGCTCGAATGTTAGAATCAGGATCACTAGTCATTCGATTAAATGCCTGACCAGCAGACAGTTCAGTTATGGAGCCGTCATTTTCTACTAGTGGAATGGTGATTGTAGAAACAATTGTGTCGTAATGAGTGCTCCAAGCATTTAGCCCATCCAATGAGAGTGTGTTGATAATATTTTCTTCATTTTCAGATAGCAGAGAACTGCCTTCTCTTCTAAACTCATTTAAGCGAAAAGCCAACTGATTCAGTGATTCCTGAGCAAGAAGCTCCTGCCAGTTGTTCTCATTGATTTCAGAAAATTTCTTCTTCAACAGTGTTTCCCCAAGCTGGATAGCAGGAAGTAAACTATTAAGAGAGCCTAGCAGAACTTTGGCTGTACTATCGTCTGTTTGAGATGACAGGAGAGCTTCAATAAAGCTGCTGCACTGCATAAATCCATCAGTGATCTTTTCCATGAGCTGGATAATAGAAGCAAGCTCTTGAGCGGCTTTCGGACTAGAAAAGTCCCATTCCTGAACAGCTTTTTGATAAATAGCTGAATCTTTTTTTATTTTTTCCATTCGTTCAATCAGTTGGCTGGAAGAGTTGCCTCCTGGGAAGATACTCTCTAAATCCCAAACTAGTGAATACGTCATAAATTAACCTGCTTTCTTTTTTCAGATACTCATTATTATAGCTTAAAACCTTTATTTTTTCAGTTGATGGATTAAGGGAATAGCTAGACGAGTAAACAACGACTATTAAGATTAATAAAAAATGTTAAAAAATATTGTCTGTTATCTTAAAAAAGGCTACTATAAGGAGATGAGGTGATGAAATGAAAGGTTTATTGAAAAATAGTAATCTATATTTAGTTGTAGCATTTATAATTATGGCTATTTTATTTTATAGCTCTTCTCAAACCTATGCGGAGCAATCACAGCTTGATTTTTTAGAACGATGGCTGGCAAGTCAGCCTTTCAAAGAACAATTAAGCGGGATTTCGTTTGCTTATGCAGGGGAAGAGGTTAGTATTCAAGCGAGAGGCTATTTCAGCTTTATTGAATTTTTTGTCCGTAAGGGGGCTCATTTGGGCACCTATTTTCTTTTGGGCGGCAGTTGGTTTTTAGGATTAAAACCGAGAATCAATCAGCTGGGGTTGACTGGAGTTGTCGCTTGGTTGGCGGCTACAGGATATGCTGGATTAGATGAAATCCATCAGATGATTACAGGGGGGCGTTCACCGCTGTTTCAAGATGTTGCATTGGATTCAGTAGGTGCCTTGCTGGCAATTCTGTTGAGCTGGATAATTCTTGCATTTAAGGGCGCCAAAAAGAAGGTATAGTAAATGAATAAAGATAACGGAAATCCTCGAGGAGAGTGACTGCCGTTATCCTGTTTAGATGTGGCCAACGAATGTAGTTAAAAAAGTTTGTATAAAAATGTTGAAGTGAATCAATGAATGATAAATTATTGGCTGGATTACAAATAGAATATCAGAATGCAAATCCAATGCTTTGGTAAAACAGCACAGAGAAACACACAAGGTCACTCTATTTCTATTTATTTAGGGGTGAGAGACTTATCTAATTTCTTTCCATAGTACGGCTCTTGTAAAACGGCCATTCAACCTTAGGATTATAGTGTGGAGATTGCCGCTGTTCCTTCTAAACAGGCTTGATTACTTTCGAGAAATGAGGTAGGTGCTGTCCTCTCCCTGGGTTATATCTTCGTTTCAGGTTGCTCCTCAACTGCTTTGGACATTTCTCCATCATTTGTCTCTGTAATCACCGGCTGCAGCTGTGTAAGTTTTTTTTGCCGCTGTAAGAACAGGAGAAATACAGCTCCAGCACTCAAAATTCCTAATAGAACAAATAGCCAGGACGGTCTATTCGAAGAAGGTGTTATGGGGACTAGTGCCTGATTCACTTTTTTAGCTTCCTTTTCACTGATTGTAAACGGCTTTTTAAAATTCCAGCGATTGCCCTTCGCATCAGAAATAGTTAAATAAAATAGATACTCGCCTGCTTCTAGCGGCTTCTTTTCCCAATCCACCACAAAGGTGTAAGTGGAATTCGGTGCAATCGACATCTCCTTATCATAGACTTTTTCTCTGACCGTTTTGTTCTGATGATTTTTAATCAGCAACTCATATTTTAAGTGACCAATCCCTTCCATGACCGGATTCTGAATGTCAGCTACAACTCCTGTTGAGCCAAATGCTTTTTCTGCCCGTACATCCTTCAACTCAAGTCGGCGCTCGATAGGCGTGTCGGTTTCTGTTAACCTCAAGCCTATAATATAGCCGTAGCGGTTCACGATTTTCCCTTCCGTTTCCTTTGTCTTTTTCAGTACCTGGATACCGCCAAGGATTTCACCGTCAAAGGCTGCAGCTGGCATATTCAGCTGAATGGGAAAGTTGATACTTGTTTGTGGGGGAACAGTGATTTCCGAGTCGTGTACAGCAATATCCTTCAGCGGATATTGCTGAGAATCATCTATTGCCACATCCTTCTGTTCATAATCAATAAAGCCATTTTTATTAGTATATGCTTGATTTACGTTGATTTCATAAGTTTGTTCCTGATTAGAGGTATTGGAAATACGAAGAAGAATTTCCTGTTTTTGTCCTGGCTGCATTCTTAAATCATAATAAGAAACCTCTTTATTTAGCTGATTTTCCGGTAAGTCTGCTTGTACGCTGAATCCAATTTCTTCCCCAAACACGAGCTGGTCATCCAAACAAAGCAACAGTATAGACACGAATCCTATAGTCAATAATCTGAATGATAGACTAATTGCTTTTTTCACGCTGTAATCCCCTTTCTTGATAGCTCATAGGAATCAATCCCAATTAGTTGAGATGAATCGTATCCACCAAGGTATAGGTGATTGAGCCGGTTAAGACATCGCCAATCCCAAATTTGTAATCCCCTATTGCTGTTGTTTCAAGCGCTACACTAGCAACTTCCAGCTTATATTCCCCCTGGTTATTAAAATTTGTTGCTGTTTTCTCCATAATCAGATTCCCATTACCGGTTCCTGAGCTTAATATGATTGGATTTCCTGTTGTAGGTGTAATCGTTAAGCTAGTTACCTCCGCACTCTCTATGGATGCCACAGATAATGGTGAAACGGTTGCTGTCAATTTCCAGCTCTTAGACTTCCCTGTGTAGTCCTCTACCAGATAGTTCTTTTCATTGGCACTAACTATTCCCGTCAAGGTGTAGATACTTTCTCCTGGGGAAAAGGTGCCTGAAAAGGAGTAAGAAGCTGGTACATTCTGAATCCCCTGGTTCGTTCCTTCTAACACGGTGACGTGGGTCTCTGTCCTGCCGTTTGTAGCAAAAGCCGGCACCGAGGTCACAAAGAGTCCCGTCATACATATACTAATCAATTTCCACTTGATACTTCTCATCCTAATCTCCTCCATAACCATTAATTGCTTTTTGGTAAATCTCTTAAAGTAATTATCTGCTGTGCGGTATAACTTCCTGCCCTTATTCCTTTTGGCAACTGCAGAGAAATATCGTCTTTATTTACTGTATAAATGTACGTAATCGGCCCACTTTCATTCGTTTTTATATGGTTAAGTAGACACTGCTCTGTCTGGTTCGTCACCTCCATATCAATGGGATAAGCTTGATACTCATCAGAAGTGACCGTTCTATCTGCACTTGTCAATTGTCCTTGACCAATATGTGTACGTGCCTGTTCAAGCGATAATCGGCTGTTCTTTTCTTGGTAAGCATCCAAACGATAATAGAGAGCCCAAGCTGAATTTCCTCCTGTTCGACTATCCTTGATGGTAATTGACAAATCTGTTTTTGATGTAAGCGTTCGCTCTTCACTTGTCCACTTCTGGTGACTGAAGGTTGGGCTTTGAACATCAACCAGACTCAACTGGCTTTTCGTCAGATAAATCTCCACAGCTGTGCTCTTTTCTGCAAATGCAGTTATTGGTGCCAGTATAACTACACAAACAAGACTGAAAATAAAAAATACTACTTTACACATGTTTGTTCCCCCCTCCTTGTCGTCTCACTATAAAATATAGGCTGAAGATAACCAGCAATCCCCCCACAAAAGATCCTAAATAACTAATAGACTCGTTAGCTTTCAAGAAGCTGCCTGACGACTTTTTTGCGTTGTTATTGCTGGACGAAGGATTAGAAGGTTGTGTCCCTTTGGAACTGCTCTGGGAAGAACTCTCTCCAGTAGAAGTAGTTTCTGTGAATCCTTCTATCAATTCAATCTGTATTTGTTCTTCATGGACATCGTGTGCTGTTCCCAAAGCAAATGACACAGGCCATATAAAGAGCATTACAAGTAATGCAGTGATTAGCGTCTTACCTAGTTGCATTTTCATACTACTCACCCTTTCTATGTCCCAGAGCTGACATCAACCAATGTCCAAGTTACAGTGATTGGTTCTTCATAGATTTCGCCAATATTTGGTGCATCATTTATCTTTAAAAGAATTCCTTCATCTATCTGCCAATTTTTTTGAAAAGCAAAAGGTCGTTCAGGGTTAGGTATCGTCAAATCTGATCCGGATGTGTAGACGATGCTTCCAGTATTATCCAAGTTTATTGGCGTTTCGCCTGTATCTTGCCAAACCAGTGAAAAGGGATAATCTTCTGAACCATTTTTTATGGTAGAAACAGACAGCTTCCATGGGTTGCTAGCTCGATCACTATCTGAGCGACTATCTTTGACGTTGACTGTCAAATCCTCTGTCCTTGCCAATGGTATACTCATATCTTGCCCCGCTGTTATCGTCCAGTTGATTTTGTCTGTGACACTCATCCATGAAACTGAGCCGACCACCGTCAAATCCAGCAATAGTTTATTTGAAATAATCGTTTTTCTGCCTTCGCCATCTTCCTTGTATGCCTTTATCGTCAAGAAATTGTTTCCGTAAGGCTTCTTTTTAAGGTAAGCATTCAGTGAAATAATGATTGTACCGGAATTGACATTGTCGTTTGCACGAGTCTCAATATATTCATACCCATTACCGTCCTCCATGATAAAGCCATCGGGTAAATAATCCGACATCTTGTCTGGATCACTCCAATAGAAGGCCACTGACAGCGTTGTACTGACATCATGAGCATCAATTTCCTTCATTTCTTCCAATGAATCTTTGTTCCAAGATAATTGTGTCGGTTGGTTATCCTTTAAATGAAGCCAATAATAGGAAGAATCTGAGTATTGCTGTCTTCCAAGTGTTTCCAAGTCTACAGATAAATCAGTTTGAAAGTTCATCAAATCAAACCCTGTAAAATTACTTTTCAATTGCAGCTCAAAAGTAAAAAGGATGTCGCTTTTGATTGGATCTTGACCAGTTGAACGATATACGTTTATTTCTGCACCATAACCTTTAGGTATCCAAGAAACATAATCTACTAAATCTCTATCTGAAGAGCCCGGATAGCTTCTTCTTAGTAATAAATTTGAACTATCCCTTTGTTGATAATTTCCACGATTATTAAATGAAAAAGTCATCGTATAGCTCTTCACCTCTACATCTGCAGGACGGGTAAAAATAGAAGTGAACTTCAACGTATCTCCGGCTTTGGCATATACTAATGATGGATTAAAATCAGGATCCTCCAGAGTGATATCTTGACTTACCCCACCTTGGATGACCGCGACGCTGTTTGCTAATCCTGCTGTTTGCCTCAAAAGGTATGGTGTCTTTGCTTCAGCATTTTCTTGAATGGTTATCTTTTCCTGTTCTGCGCCTGACTCCGAAGTTGTCTCTGGTATTTCTTCTACAGGTTTTGTTGTTGGCTCTGTTTCCTCTACGTGACCACTCTCAGGTGTTTTTTCGCTGTTGTCTTCTATAAAAGATGATTCTATGGTTGAGCTTTCAGTGGCTTCTGTGCCTTCAGGTTCTACAGGCTGCTCTGTTGGCTGTTCATTCAAAGCTTCTGCAAAAACAATAGAACAAGAGAGACAAACAGATAATAATAACAGCAAAACGGTAAAGCCAGTGGATAATTTCTGGATGTATCCCTTTTTCTTCTTCCTTTTTTTTTCCAATATATTCCCCTCCTAACTCACGGCAATGCAACAGACAAATTTCATCTAAAGTGTAGCAGATAGATTTTGGTAAAATTACTTAAAAAACAATAGAAAGTTTTTGATTTTTGATTAAGAATATCTATTTATAAGTAAATGAGACGTGAAAAAGCATGCCTATCAATAAAAAAAGAATATTTCCTCTTAATTGTATAAGTTACGCTGAAGCTCTTATCCAGATAAACTAGCAGTTTTTTTACTGAACGTTTCTCATCATGCTGCTTCTTAGATAAGGGCTAGAATCAGCTCACTTAGAGAACGGTTGCATACTTTCTAAAGAATAGTACAATAGAAGAAAGAACATACTTGGGAGGGGCACAGATGGCAGGACATAGTAAGTGGAAAAACATTCAGGGCAGGAAAAATGCGCAGGATGCAAAACGAGGGAAAATATTTCAAAAGCTTTCTCGTGAAATATACATGGCGGCCAAAGCAGGAGGCGGAGATCCGGCAACTAATCCAGCGTTGAGGCTGGTTATGGACAAGGCAAAAGCGGCGAATATGCCGAACGATAATATTGACCGGGCAATAAAAAAAGCGGATAGCTCTGGTTCAGGCGAGCATTATGATGAAGTGACCTATGAAGGCTATGGTCCTGGCGGCTCGGCTGTTTTAGTCTATGCATTAACAGATAATCGAAATCGTACCGGAACGAATGTCCGAACAGCATTTAACAGAAATGGCGGTTCATTAGGAGAAACAGGTTCAGTTAGCTATATGTTTGACCGTAAGGGGTATCTGGCAATCGAGCGGACGGCTGCTATTGCTATCGATGAGGATACAATGCTAGAGCTTGTGCTAGAAGCGGGCGGTGAAGATTTAGAAGCTTCGGATGAAGTATTTGAAATTTATACGGAGCCTGGAGACTTTGCAGCTGTTCGTGATGATTTGGAAGGAAAAGGCTATACTTTTGCTCAGGCAGAGCTGACGATGGTTCCTCAAACAGTTGTGGAGCTGACAGAGGCGCAGGCCGAAACACTTCAAAAGCTGATTGAAAGACTGGAAGATGACGACGATGTGTCAGAGGTATTTACTTCTGCTGATTTGTAGTTGTAGATAGAGAAACGTGATGTGGCTTTAAAAATAAAGGAAGTTCCTTATTAATCAATTATTCCTAATAGTTAGAGCGTGGGCAGCAAGTTGTTTGATTGCTGCCTCGCTCTTTTTTCCTTATTTTGATGATTTATTCGTTAGAAATATTTGTTTGACTTAATCGGGAACAAGAGAGAAGCAGGCTTCGGAAATCGGATGTGCTGCACCTATGTTTTTATGAAGGCTAGTATTCCTTGGCTGATTTCGGTATGATCGTAAAATAAAGACAAAAGATAAAAAAGTTCCAACCTTTTTTTAAACGCAATCGTCTAACAGGTAAAGAAGGTGAAAAAATGGAAAAAGAATTGGTTGAAAAAGCTGTAGCCGGTGATTCCAAAGCCTTGGAACAGCTGTTGAAGGGACATTACCAGCAGCTTTATAAAACAGCTTTTCTATATGTGAAAAACGAAGCGGATGCATTAGATATTGTACAGGATTCCGTAATTAAAATTATTAGAAAAATAAGTACGCTCCAGTTTCCGGAGTATTTTACAACGTGGGCTGTTCGAATAGTTATTTTCACATCGTTGGATTATTTGAAGTGTGCAAAAGGCTACCTGCAGGGGATTGAGGAAGAGCAGCTGCTGCCCGAACAAAGGCTTTCAAAAGAGGACCATCTGGATATCCATGCAGGAATAAAAAAGCTTCCTCAGCATCTACAGGAAGTGACGATTCTTCACTATTTTTATGGGAAAAAAATTAGAGAAATCAGTAATGTTCTGGATGAACCGGCTGGAACAATCAAATATAAGCTGCATGAGGCCCGCAGTATATTAAGAATGTATCTTGAGGAGGGAGAAAAATGAAACTGAATCAAGAATGGAATCAGCAATGGGAGGATATTCGAATCCCGGAAGAAAAAATAATGCAGATTATTGATACAGCAATAGAAGAGCAGTCGCGAATGGAAAAACGTTCAGTATGGAAAAAGCTGAAACAAAAAGCAGCAGTAAAGCTTAGAAAACCTTCGAAAAGACAGTTGGTTGGGATTTCCGGTCTTTGTACCGCTGTACTTGCCGGAATAATCATCTGGCAACAGACTCAATCTGGGCAAACCAACTATACATCTACTGAAAGTGTCAAGCAGGATTATGCTGGCGAAGGTATGCTGAAAATGTATGAAGAACCTGAAACAGCGCCTGAAGCAGAGAGTAAAACAGCGGAGCCGTCTGGAAATGAAGCGGCAGTAGGGAGTAAATCAACAGTCGCAGAAGCGGAAAAAACGGCCAGCTTTTATACGTATACAAAACAGACCGTTGATTTTTCTAGAGATACAGCGAAGCTTGAACAATTAGTTGAAGAAAGCGGCGGCTATATTGAAAATTCAGAGAGAAGCAAGTGGATGGATGACCTGCGGCAGGCCAACTATGTATTACGTATTCCTGCGAAAGGTAGTCAGGACACCTTGAAGCAGTTGAAGGCTATTGGAGAGACCACTGACGAAAGCATCAGAACAGAAAATTATGGTGTGGCATATTCGGATAATGAAAGCCGAATCAAGGCCTTAGAAGCAGAGGAATCCGCCTTACTGGAACTATTATCTAAAAGTGAAAAGCTGGACGATATGCTGAAGATTCAGGATCGGCTGTCAGAAATCCGTTCGGAGCGGGAAATGCTGGTTCGTTCGAATAAGAGTATTGATAATCAGGTCGACTATGTAACAGTTGAAGTCTTTTTAAAGGAAAAAAATAAAGTAGAGAAGAAACAGGAAAGTCCCTCTGTAACTGACCGGATTCAAGGGAATTGGGAGGAACAGCTGCAGTATTGGAAAAATAAGGGAGAAGAGGTGCTGGTATTTATTGGCAGCAATGGTCTCTATATCCTGCTCGCTGCTATTGGCGGACTACTTCTTTGGCGTAAATATAGAAAATATAAAAAATCAGACAACAATAAAAGTCAATTGTGAGGCAGGAGGCTTAGCGGAGCTACTTTGTCTGCTCGAAGGTTGAATGATTACTAAAAAGAAAGAATAAGTGAGTTTGGGACATAAGTAAATGCCCGAACTCTTCTTTCTATAAAATCCGAATAAACGGCGTTCCAGTCTTTGTATGCTTCGAGGATCGCAACAGAGTGAGAACCGTAGACAAGCTTGTAGGAACCTAATGCTTTGTCTCGAGAATCGCTAGACTCGTAGAGACAGCAAGCTCACTACACTTCGTTCCGATAGCATCAACTTCTAAGTGCTAAAAGCACTAAGAGTTGAAGTTCTCGGAAATAAGCCGAACGATCTCAAAAATATAAAAAGCTCCAGGTAGGTATCAATCAACATCTACTCGGTTCCCTCGTAGTGTTTCTTGACAATTTCCGGATAATCCGTCTTATTGCTGTGAAACACAGCGAGGGATGAGCTGATGTTGAACAGTACCTACTTGGTTCTCGGAGCTAAACACTTTTGTCTCGACCTCATTTTAACTATTGAAAATAAATAGACGATGTACCCTTTCGAGAGCTGCACTAAGGATGTTAAAATGGTAGAGAGAAAACCCTTTTTTGAATATTAGCTGAATGATTCAGGTGATTTATGGAGTATCTTTTCCATAAGATGCTCTGCGCTTCTCTGAAGCCTGTCATTTTGTTTAGTTTTCGGATTTTTCAAAGAAAAAATGAACTGTTTACAACTTGGTAATAACTTTTCGCTATTCTTAAAGTATCAAAGATAAAGGAGCGAAAGAAGATGAAAAAAATGAGTCTTGGAAAAAAATTGATTGTTGTAACAGCGGCAAGCGCCATATTGTTTGTCGGAGGTGTTTGGATTACACAGGTGATGGCAGAGCAGAAAGTCGATATTCCTATGGAAGAAACGATGGAAGAAGCTGTGGCCAGAACACAGGAAATGTTTGCGCAGATTGATAATATGTCTCTGAATGAATACTACACGGAGTACATGGAATGTTCTCCAGAGCTGGTTGAAGCGTTTAATAAAAAATATGCAGTTGATGTAGATACTATGAAGGTCAAGGAACTGAATGATGAGCAATATGAATACATGAATGCTCTTTACTATATCTATAAACATGGCGAGCAGCCAATTCTATCAAAAAATGAAGTAGATGCAGATAAAAAATATGAGTTTGCTTATGCACTGGAAACATTTACGGCCGATGTGGCAGCTGTTTCTAATGAGATTGATACAGAGCAGCCGATTGTGGCAATTTGTGAAAAATATGGAAAGGATCCAGATGGCAAGATAAATGATTTGACTCCGGAAATGATTATTGAAATCGATCAGGCAATCTTCCAGATATCAGATCATCTTGACGGGGAATAACAGAAAAAATGAAAACTATTCTGATTGTTGAAGACGATCATAAGGTGAATCAGTTGATTTATACGAGCTTAAAGATTGCAGGATACACTTGCTTCCAGGCCTTTTATGGTATGGAAGCTCTTGCTGTTTTGAAAAAAGAAAGCATCGATTTGATTCTGCTTGATGTTCAGCTTCCAGATATTGATGGCTTCTCACTATTTTCAAGCATGAAAAAGGTACCGGTTGTCTATTTAACCGCCCGGGATGGCGTGGAAGATCGGGTTAGAGGATTAAATCTGGGGGCAGAAGATTATATCGTTAAACCGTTTGCATTAGATGAGCTGATTGCCAGAGTTCAAGTAGTTTTGCGGAGGTTTCATTCAGAAATGGCGTTGGAAGTTGGCGGCTGGCAGGTTGATCTGAAGAAACGGCAAGTATTTTGTGAGACGCAGTCAGCTGATTTGACTCCACAGGAATTTGCACTGCTGGAAGTGTTTGTGGTCAACAAAAATATGGCTTTGACCAGAGAACAGCTGCTGCAAGCCGCTTGGGGTTTTGATTACTTGGGGGACGAGCGTACGGTGGATGTCCACGTTCAGCGCTTAAGAAAAAAACTGGGCTTGGAAAAGCAGCTGGTGACAGTATATAAAATCGGCTATAGACTGGAAGTGGTCTAAATGGTTTTGTGGAAGAAGAATTTCTTTTTTATATTCACACTTTTTCAGGGGCTTATTTTTGTTTGTCTGCTTTTTTTTGTAAGCTATAGTTTTCAACAGGCGTTGAATAAAGAAGTACGTAGTTTTAGAAGGCTAGTTCAAGATAACGGCTGGATTGCTCAAAAGCTGACAGCTGATGACTTGTCATTAGTATCTAGGGAAATAGTTCTTTCTACCTATTTGCAGCAAGAAATTTCTGTCGAAATAAGGCGGGAGGACGGTACGGTTCTGTTATCGTTGAATGAAATCGAAAAAATGCCGGCTTTTGAGGAAAATCAGCTATCTGTATTTAAGGAGTCGGGAAAGCATTTTCTTACTTATAGCAGTTCGCTTTTCCTTCAGGGAGAACCAAGTGAAATATTTTATGCAAAAAATGTGAGCTTTTTATATGAGGAGCAGCAGATACGTATTTTTCAGAGTTTGATTTTTGGGCTGGGTCTGTCTACCGTGATTAGTTTGATTATTTATTGGCAGATGAAGAAAATTTATAAACCTGTCCAACAGATTTCTCACGAGCTTCGAACGCCGTTGACCTTGATCTCTGGATATTCAGAGCTGATGATTCGAATGAAATCAACAGAAGAAGAGAAACTCATGATGAGTCAGGATATATTGGATGAAACCAGACATCTGCAGGAAATCATTGAGCAGCTGCTTCTGATGGGAGAGCTGAAGGAAGGTACCGTAGCTAAAGAGCCAATTTATCTAACTGAATTATTGACTAGTTTACAGGCAGACTATCCTTTTCAGTTGGTTCGTAGTTTTAAAGAAGAGCCTGTGGTTGGAAATCGTATCTTACTGCTGAGATTATTAGATAATCTATTGAGAAATGCATTTAATGCTAGTACGCACGTGGAAATTATCATTAAAGCAAAAGAGCTGGTTATTTCAAATGGGGGAAAAGCTATTCCAGAAAGCAAGTTAAAAAAGCTGAACAGAGGAAAGAAGCTTCATCCTTCGGAATATGAGGGCTCAGGTCAGGGATTTATTATCTGTCGGGATATTGTACTTCTTCATCAAGGGAAAATAAGAATTGTATCGAATGAACTGGGAACAAAAGTTATCGTGAACTTTCCGTAGGAAAAATAAAAGAGCACGTGAAATTAATCAAGTCTAGATTTACTTTCGCATCTAATTTCAAATGAAAAGACTAAGATTAGAGGAGGTTGTGATAAAGTGTTCAGCTCCGAGACTCAAGCAGGTACTGTTTTAACATTAGCTCGTCCCTCGCTGTGCTTTACAACGACGAGAAAATTGTCAAGAAACACTCCGAAGAAACTGAGTAGCTGTTGATTGATACCTACTTGGTGCGAACAAATTTTTGCTAAATTTCAGCTTGTTGCTGAAGAATTTACTCCTGTGGTTACTCGTCGCAGTTAAGTGTGGGTATGTGTTACTGTCCCACTGCTTATTCGGATTTAAGCAGACTAAAAGTCTGGGAATTTAGTTTATGCCCCAGACTTTTAAGGTTCTTCGGAATAACCGCTTTTACCTCGTTCTTTTTTAACGTTGAATAAAGGTGTACGGAATGGACAGACGTGAATTGTTTTCCTTGAACACCAGCTGAAAAGCAGCTTCACCACAGCGGTCCAGATGATGATCAATGGTTGATATATTCAAGAGCTTGCTTGCCAGCAGATTTTCTTCACCGATAATTTCTACAATGGGGTTATTAAGTGTTTGAAGAATGCCAGCAGCAACTTCGTCGCTATTTGTCAGGATAGCGTCGATTTTTTTAGTTTTTGAAAAGAAAAGGCCAGCGTTGAGACCGTCTGTGTAGCTTTGGCAGTTTGTATAGACCATCTCTGAAGCCGGCGGTTGACCAAACACCTGCTGATAGGCGGCTAAGACAACCCGGCTGCTTGGGCTGATAGAGGGATTTCGGCCGATGACGATTCCAACGGCAGAAGTTCCTTTTTGTTTAAAATAGCGAAAGACTTCTTGATAAGATTCCATTCGACCGAATGATACGCAGGAAATTGGATAAGTACCAGTATCCTCGCAGCAGACGATTGGACCGTATTTTAAATAGCTCTGAATCGTTTCGAGCGGTGTTAGCTTAGAGGTGATAATCAGTCCATCGAAAGCTTTGGCAGCCAGCTGCTCCAGACAGTCTTTTTCTTTTTCAAGGTCATAATCGGTCGGCAGTAAGGTAATTTTATACTCTGCTTTGAAAGCAGCCTTCAAAATACCGCTGATAATCTTTTCATAATAAGGAACGTTGGCATGTGGAATCATTACGCCGATTGTTTTTGATAAGCCGCGGCTGAGTTCTCTGGCGCGTGCATTGGGGAAATAATCCAGTTCTTTAATAAGTGAAAGAATTTGTTTTCGTTTTTCATCAGCTACATAAGGATGGTTATTCAGGACGCGTGAGACAGTAGTGACGGAACATTCTGCTAAGCGGGCGATATCTCGAATGGTTGTCATGAGTACCTCTCTTTTTCAACGGTGTAAAACAGCTGGTATCTGCTGTTGTATGTAGTCTACAACAGCATTACCGTAGTCTACGAAGCAGTAGTTTTCTGTATCGTATAGAAAGCTCAGAGAGCACGGATTGTCTTGCTGAGTTACATCGGATAGTTGAGTCAAGTCTACCGTTTTATCCAAATATTTACAACAGCTGTTGAGGCTGGTCAGCTTCATTTGATGATTAGTGATGGAGACAGAAACAAAATAGTACTCAGTTCCTAAGGTGTCGTGCAGTTCTAAAATGGTTTGAATCATAAAAGTTCCCCTCCTTGTTTTTTCTACTATACGTTATGAAACGCGTAACAGGTCAAGGGTAAAAATCAGGAAAGGTCTTCTTTTTGTAAAATTCTTTTTTCCGGCATATACTCAAGTTGAGTACTGCAAAAATTACTAAAGGGGGAACAATCTCTATGTTGAAATTGAGTGAAGGAAAAAAAGCGGCTCTGGAACGATTGTCTACGGAAGCCGGGGTGATTGAAGCGCTGGCGATTGATCAAAGAGGTTCGTTAAAAAAAATGATGGCTGGTTTTGGCGAGTTGAACCCTGAGGAAAAAATTGTTGATTTTAAAGAAGCGGCTTCAGAGGAACTGACAAAGTATGCATCAGCTATTCTGCTGGATCCTGAATATGGATTGTCAGCTGCTAAAAAGCGGGCTGACAATTCTGGATTGCTCTTAGCGTATGAAAAAACTGGTTATGATGCAAATACGCCGGGTAGACTGCCTGATATTCTGGAGGACTGGTCCGTGCATCGGTTGAAAGAAGAAGGAGCAGATGCTATTAAGTTTTTACTTTACTACAATCCTGATGATGATAAAAAAATTAATCATTTGAAGCATGTATTTATTGAACGCTTGGGAAGTGAATGTCTAGGGGAAGATATCCCGTTCTTCTTAGAGATAGTGACCTATGATACAGAGGTTGCTGATGATCATTCTCCGGAGTTTGCTCAAATCAAGCCGAGAAAAGTGATTGAATCAACCAAGGAATTCTCAAAACCTCAATATCATGTAGATGTTCTAAAACTAGAAGTTCCTGTAAATATGAATTACGTTGAAGGATTTTCCGATAAAGAACCTTTGTATAGCCGGGAGGAAGCATTAGGCTACTTTAAGGCGCAGAGCGATGCAACAGAGCTGCCGTTTATTTTCTTAAGTGCTGGAGTAACTATGGAGCTGTTTCAAAAAACTATCCAGTTTGCAAAAGAAGCTGGATCAACATTTAATGGTGTTCTTTGCGGCCGGGCAACCTGGCGGGATGGAGTAGAGCCTTATGTAATAAAAGGTGATGAAGCTGGACGAGAGTGGTTTAATACACAGGGAAGACAAAATATCGAAACATTAAATTCAGTAGTAGAGCAAAGCGCCCGTTCTTGGCGGGATAAAGTAATGAAATAAAAAATTAGATAACAGAGAAAGGCGACTACATCAAAAGTGTTTTATTTCAAATCATAGAAGTGATACAAGGAAACAACCACTCCTTTTTTTAGTATAAAACGATTTGCTTTTGAATAGGCAGCCTCTGAAACAATGCTTATTAAGGCCTGAAGGACGTACTACAGTCAGTTTGACTAGTAGTATAGTCCTTTTTTTGTTATAAGTAGTGGGATTTACTGATGACCAACTGGTATTAATAATATAACCTCTTTTTGTTTGTTTATTGATCTTTTTTCCTATTTTTTAGCAGTTTTATTTAGAAAAAAATTGACTTTGTAAGCGTTTTGGTATTATACTGATATTGTGGTTACTACCAGTTGAGTTTTTAATACCAGTGAAAGGAAGTGAAAACATGATTGGATGCATTGTGACAGGACATGGCAGCTTTGCTCCGGGAATGATGGGAGCAGTAGAAATGATTGCTGGTCCACAGGAAATGTTTGAAGTGGTACCTTTTCATGAAGAACAGCCGTTGGAAGTGTTTGAAGAAGAGATGAAACGAACGCTGACAAAGCTTTTGGAAGAAACAGATGGTGTAGCGGTTTTCTCTGATTTGATGGGTGGTACGCCATTTCGGACAGCGATGCTTTTAGCAGCAGACAAGGAGCAGGTAGAGGTTGTAGCAGGGACAAATCTTCCTTTGCTGATTGAAGGAAGCGGTCTACGCTATACATTTAGTTCAGCGGATGAATTTTTGGAGGCAATCATCGAAATCGGGAAATCTGGTTTGGTCCATGCGAAGCTGGATTTGTCTGAGAATGAAGAAACTGAATCTGAGGAAGAGGGGATTTAGTGATGTGGCAAAGTATACTGGCATCATCTGTTGTTATGATTGTTTTTTTACTGGTTATGGCAGTCGGCTATTATCTTCTCAATTATAAAAATGTAAAAAGACAAAAGGATCACTATCGGAAGCTTCATCAGGATTTGGCAGTGGGACAGCAGATTATTTTTTTAAACGGCGTTTATGGAACCTTGATGAGAGTCGGTGACGAGACTGTTGACGTTAAGGTGAAGTCGAATGCTGTGATGGAAATATCAAGATTTGCCGTTACAGAGATTGTTAAATCGGCTAGTTCTGATAATAAATAATCGTTGTAAATTCTGTAAAAGATTCTCTGTACGGGAAGTCACGCTTAGTCTGTAGTGTAAAGAAAAGGCGATTGAACTGCATTTGAAATCTTTTGCGGAAATTATATAGGAAGGAGATAGGAACAATGCCCAATATTTTATTAACACGTATTGATAATCGTTTAATCCACGGACAAGTAGCAACACAGTGGAATGGTTCTATCGGTTCTAATCTGATTCTAGTAGCAAATGATAAGGTAGCAGGTGATAAAGTTCGGCAGGGATTGATGGACATGGCAGCTCCAAACGGAGTAGCAACACGTTATTTCAGCCTGCAAAAGACAATTGACATTATTGGCAAGGCATCAGCAAATCAGAAAATCTTTATCATTGTTGAAAGTCCTGAGGATGCATTGACTTTAGTAGAAGGAGGAGTGCCAATTAAAAAAGTGAACATTGGAAACATGCATATGGCGGAAGGGAAGCGTCAAGTAGCAACAACAGTTGCAGTGGATGAGGCAGATGTTGCCGCATTCAGAAAGTTGCAGGAATTAGGTGTTGAGCTGGAAATTCGCCGGGTACCGACAACACCAGTAGAAGACACGGGCAAACTTTTTAGTTAAAACTAGGAAGGAGATAAAAAAATGGATTACAATATTTTACAGATCTTATTAGTATTTTTAGTGACATTTATTGCAGCGATTGATCAATTCAGCTTCCTTGAATCCTTATACCAGCCAATTGTAACTGGTATGGTGATTGGGCTGATTTTAGGTGACTTACAAACAGGGCTGATAGTAGGGGGAACCTACCAGCTGATGACTATCGGGAATATGCCGGTCGGCGGAGCACAGCCGCCAAATGCGGTAATTGGGGGAATTATGGCTGCTGTTCTGGCAATTACTTTGAAGCTGGAGCCAACAGTAGCAGTAGCAACTGCGATTCCATTTTCTCTGTTAGGACAATACGGTGTTACTTTAATTTTCTCTTTAATGTCTCCAGTAATGACAGTTGCAGACAACTATGCTCATGAAGGAAATACTAAGGGAATTGACCGGATCAACTATTTAGCGATGTTGGCTTTGGGTTCAATTTTTGGCATTATCGTTGTATTATTCTTTATCGGCGGCCAAGCATTTGGTCAAACCGTGGTTGATGCTATTCCTGAATGGCTGATGGGCGGCTTAAGTGCAGCTGGTGGAATGATGCGCTATGTTGGGTTTGCTATCCTGCTGAAAGTAATGGTTTCCAGAGATATGTGGGGTTTCTACTTCTTCGGGTTTGCCTTAGCAGTCATCGTAATGGCAGCACCAAGCTTAAGCGGACCAGCGTTGATTATCCTGGCGTTTATCGGTTTTGCTCTGGCGTTCTGGGATTATCAAATTCAAACGAAATTCAAGCAAACGGCTTCTGCGAATAACTTCGGAGGTGACGAAGATGGCATATAATATTCCAGATAACTATCAAAATACAACACCAGCAGCTCAGCTGGATAAAAAGACCTTAAACAAAATGGTTTGGCGTTCGTTATTTCTGCAGGCCTCTTTTAACTATGAACGGATGCAGGCTGGCGGCTGGCTTTACTCTATCCTTCCCGGGTTGAAAAAAATTCATGGGGATAACAAAGATGATTTATCTGCTTCAATGAGCCACAACCTGGAATTTTTTAATACACACCCGTTTTTAGTAACGTTTGTTATGGGGATTGTTCTATCTCTTGAACAAAATAAGACAGACATTCCAACGATTCGTGCAGTTCGGGTTGCAGCAATGGGACCTTTAGGCGGTATCGGCGATGCATTATTCTGGTTTACGCTGGTGCCGATTACTGCGGGAATTACGTCTAATATGGCAATTGACGGTAATATTGCTGCGCCATTCATCTTCCTGCTGGTATTTAACGTTGCTCAGTTCGCTCTTCGTTTCTTCCTGATGAACTGGTCTTATAAGCTGGGAACAGATGCAATCGGTGTTCTGACGGAAAATGCTAAAGAATTTACTAGAGCAGCAAGTATTTTAGGGATTTTTGTAGTAGGGGCTCTGACCTGTGTATATGGGGCAACAAAAGTAGATGTTAAGATTCCAAACGGAACAACCAATGCTCTTTACTCTGTAACTGAAGTTGTTCCGGCAGCTGAAGTAAGCAAATTTGATGAGTATATCTACAAAAAAGATGACGACGGCAATCTGACAGATGAAATTCAGGATGCAGGTACAGATCAAAAAGCGTTAGGTGTAAAAGAATTGGCGACTGGCGAATTTGAAGTTACTTACAACCAGAATGAAACAAAAGATGTAACAATCAATATTCAAGAAATTCTGGACGGGATTCTGCCTCAGATGATTCCACTGGCCGTTACCATGATGCTTTACTTCTTCCTGGCTAAGCGCGGCTGGACGCCTCTCAGATGTATTGGGCTGATTCTTATCCTTGGCTTAGTTGGTTCTGGATTTGGACTATGGCCGTCTATCTGGCCATAAATGAGCCGCTGACTATAGTAATTAAAGTGTGACTGCAGGCGGAAGGGGTGTGACATTGATATAACCCTATTCTCTAAACTTGAATAAACGGTGTTTCGTTCCAATCCACTATACTTCGAGGATGGAGCGAAGCGGGAACCGTAGAGGTAGGTAGAATCATTCTGTCGCAACCTCAGTGTCTGCAGTCTTTTCTTTCGATCTTTAGAGTAAGTAAATCACCTTAGTTTGTCTGCTGCTTTCTAAAATCGTTGAAATTCGATGAAAGAATGATAAACTTATCATGTGGTTACGACCACTTGATTCGGGAGGGGAAGACTTTGGAAAGAAAGAGAAGACAACCACTGTATGATCAGCTGGTTGATTTATTGAAAGAACAGATTGAAACAGATTTGGAGCCCCATGCTATGCTACCGTCTGAACGGGAGCTGTCAGATAAATATGGATTAAGCCGTACAACAGTGCGTTTGGCACTGCAGGAGCTGGAGAAAATGGGCTATATTTATCGTCAGCATGGAAAAGGCACCTTTGTTTCTTCCATAAGTCAGGAAGTAACAAACTTAACTGGCGGCTACAGCTTTACTGAGCAGATGAGACAGCTGGGCAAAGAGCCGAATACCGCTATTCTAGAATACCGAATAGTAGAAGCTAATAAATTCTTTGCTGAGCATTTAAATCTTTCGCTCGGTGAAAAAATTATCAAAATTAAACGCTTGAGAAGTGCCGATGGCATGCCTATGATGGTTGAACGCTCGTATTTACCCTATAAAAAATTTATGAGAATGAAAAAAGAAGATTTAGAGAAAAAACCGCTGTATGACATTTTTGCTGAAGATTATAGTGAAACAATCAAGCTGGCGGAAGAAGAGTTTTATGCAAGTATTGTAAGTGATAATGATGCGAAATTATTGGAAGTGCCTTATAGTGTCCCCAGCTTAAATTTAGTTCGAACGACCTATAATATCAAAAATGAGGTCATTGAATTTACGCTGAGTGTCGCACGTGCAGATAAATTCCGTTATAAGGTACGCCATGTTCGCTAACTAGTTTACTAAGACCAAGGAGGCGCATGCTGAATGTTCGAACAAGGGGCAGAGACTTTAGAGAAAATGGGCGCTGAGATTACAACTCGTGAAATCAGACAACAGCCGGAATTATGGCAGGAAACAGTCGCTATCTATCGTAAAAATGAAGCTGCTGTTTCAGATTTTCTTGCACAAATTAAACAGGAAACCAATGACAAAATACGCGTGATTTTTACGGGTGCCGGGACCTCTCAATATGTGGGAGATACTTTAGTCCCCTACTTAACCCGGAACGGAGATAGCAAGAAATTCTCCTTTGAAAGCATCGGAACAACCAATATTGTAGCAGCTCCGTATGATTATCTGCTGCCGGACGAGGTAACCATTTTAGTTTCATTTGCCCGCAGCGGAAATTCACCGGAGAGCTTAGCGGCAGTGACGGCCGCGAATAAAATCGTAAAGAATATTTTTCATATTACGATTACCTGTGCGCCTGATGGTCAGCTGGCTGCGGCAGCTGCAGGAAATGAACGGATTCAGCTGTTGCTGATGCCTGAGCGATCAAATGATAAAGGCTTTGCGATGACAGGCAGCTTTACTTGTATGACATTGATGGGCCTATTGATATTTGATTTGACTTCTCTGGAGCAGAAGGTGAAATATGTAGAGGCAATGAGTGAAATGGGTCAGGAAGTGGTTCAGCGTGAAGCGGAGATTCAGGCGCTGTTAAAATCTGATTTTCAACGGCTTGTTTACTTAGGATCTGGGGCTCTTGCAGGACTAACGAGAGAATCTCAGCTAAAGGTTTTAGAGCTGACAGCTGGAAAAATTGCCACTGTTTTTGATTCATCATTAGGCTTCCGTCATGGGCCAAAATCTTTTGTTAATGAGCATACACTAGTCTTTGTTTTTGTAAATAACGATCCTTATACACGGCAATATGATTTGGATATTTTAGAAGAGGTTCAAGGGGATAAAATTGCTGCCGAAGTTATCGGGATAGGTCAGGCCGGAGAAACAGCTTTCTCTGGAACACAGTTTACTTTTACGAATAAAGAGCTGTTGCCAGATGCCTATCTGGCACTTCCAGATGTGATGTTTGCTCAAACTGTGGCATTGAACAGTTCAATTAAAGTCGGTAATACACCAGATACACCGTCTCCAACCGGAACGGTTAACCGTGTCGTTCAAGGTGTAACGATTTATGAGCTTTAGTTTGAAAATAGAAAGCACTGAATCCGGTTGTTGAGTGAAAACAGTCTAACAAAAGGAGTTCAGTGCTTTTTTTGCAGAATAGTATGCATCGTGAATGTGAGAACTGAATAGTGGAAGAACTGGAGAGGCTATCCGTTGGATGCTCTTTGGCTTTTTAGTGACGAAAGGAAGTAAGAGAAATGGCAGATTATTTTATTAAGGCAGACCGTTTTTTTCTGAAGAGCGGTACAGCTGCAGCGGGCTATTTAGAAGTAACTGATGGAAAATTTGGACGCTATACGAAGGAGCAGCCTTTGGGAACAATTCTTGATTATAGCGGCAGCTGGATAGCTCCCGGACTGGTTGACACACATATTCACGGTTTTTTAGGTCATGACGTAATGGACAACAATTTTGACGGTATTAGAGAAATGTCTAAGGGGCTACTAAGCTGCGGTGTGACGTCGTTTTTGCCGACAACATTGACAGCTGCAGTAGAAACCTTGAATGAAGTAACGGCTTCCATCGGCGAACACTATCAAGAGGTCGAGGGAGCAAAAATTCAGGGAATCTTTTTTGAAGGTCCCTTCTTTACGGCTGAGCATAAAGGTGCACAAAACCCCAGTTATTTTTCCAATCCTAATATTGAGGTATTTAATCATTGGCAGAAACTGAGTCATGGGCTTATTCGGAAAATTGCCCTTGCTCCAGAACTTGAGGGAGCAGTTGAATTTATTCAAACCGTGACGAAGCAGGGAGTGACTGTCGCTCTCGGTCATAGTGCAGCGAGTTATGAACAAGCACAGGCTGCAGTTCTTGCCGGAGCATCGGTATTTGTGCATACGTATAACGGAATGAGCGGACTAAGTCATCGAGAACCTGGCATGGTAGGCGGAGCAATGAATACCAAAGAGACCACTGCGGAGCTAATCTGTGATGGGCATCATGTGCATCCGGCAGCGGCTGAAGTACTGATTACGGTAAAGACACCTGAAAAGGTCGCTTTAATTACAGACTGTATGCGTGCAGGCGGTATGCCTGACGGAGAGTATACATTAGGTGAATTCCCAGTTGATGTGAAGGATGGGGCTGCCCGGCTGCAGTCAAACGGCAGCTTGGCCGGCAGTGTTCTGCAGCTCTTTGATGGGGTGAAAAACGTTGTTGATTGGGATATAGCAACGGTTGAAGAAGCCTTGAAGATGGCTTCGCTAGTTCCAGCACAGAGTGTCCATATTGAGGATCGCTGTGGAAGTATTGAAGGGGGACTGCCTGCTGATTTTCTAGTTATTAGTCCACAGATAGAGCTGCTGGAAACCTATGTAGACGGTCGGTCACTATATAAAAAAGATTAATTTTGCAGAATAAAGGAGAAGAAAGTATGCTGAAAATAAGTAAAGCAAAAAAAGAAGCGATGGATAGATTATCTACAGAAAACGGTCTGATTGAAGCGCTGGCAATTGATCAGCGCGGTGCATTGAAGAAAATGATTGGAGCATTTGGTGAAGAGGCTACAGATGAACAGATTAGTGATTTTAAGAAGCTGGTTTCTGCGGAATTAACACCGTTTGCTTCATCAATTTTGCTGGATCCTGAATATGGTTTAACGGGTGCCAAAGCAAGGGCCACTGATGCCGGATTGCTGTTGGCTTATGAAAAAACCGGATACGATGCCTCTACACCGGGACGATTGCCGGACTTGCTGGAAGACTGGTCTGTACGTCGTTTAAAAGAACAGGGAGCCGATGCAATTAAGTTCCTATTATATTATGATGTGGATGAGTCAGCGGAAATTAACCATCTAAAGCATGTATTTACGGAACGCTTGGGCAGTGAGTGCTTTGGCGAAGACATTCCTTTCTATCTTGAACTGGTTTCCTATGATGCTGGAATTACTGATGCATCCTCTGAAGAATATGCGAAGGTAAAAGCACACAAGGTTATTGAAATGATGAAGGAATTTTCTAAGCCTCAATACAAGGTTGATGTGTTAAAGGTGGAAGTGCCGGTGAATATGAATTATGTGGAAGGATTTGCGGAGGACGGTACGAATATCGTTTATTCTCGTGAAGAAGCCTTAGGTTACTTCAAAGAACAAAGCGATGCAACGCACTTGCCGTTTATCTTTTTGAGCGCTGGCGTTTCTGCGGAATTATTCCAGGAAACCCTTGAATTTGCGAAAGAAGCCGGTTCTACGTTTAATGGTGTTCTATGTGGTAGAGCAACATGGAAAAATGGGGTACAGCCGTTTGTGGAAGCAGGAGAAGAAGCTGCCAGCAGCTGGCTGCTTTCTGAAGGTAGAGCAAACATTGAATCTTTAAATGAGGTAGTTAACCGTACCGCCTCCTCTTGGCACGATAAGGTAGAGGTAGGAGAATAATCCGCTATCGGATATGTAAAATAAAAAAATGAGCTGAGATGACTGGTGACGCCAATCACCTCAGCTTTTTTGTAAAGCAGCTTTTATGAAAGGAAGATCAAATAATGATTTTAACAATTACGATGAATCCATCTGTCGATATGTCCTACCCGTTGGCAAGCTTCAAACTGGATACAGTAAACCGGGTGGAAAAGGTATCAAAAACAGCTGGCGGCAAGGGATTAAATGTCTCACGGGTTCTTTCTCAGCTTGGGAAAGAGCTGTTGGCTACAGGCGTGTTAGGGGGATATTTAGGTGCTTATATAAAAGAAAAGCTGACTGAGGAGGGAATCAACCACAGCTTTACGATGATTCAAGAGGAATCACGGAACTCGATTGCTATCCTTCATGACCATGGGCAGCAAACAGAAATTTTAGAGAAAGGCCCAACAGTCTCCCGCGTAGAAGAGGAGCAGTTTTTAGCCCACTACACGGAACTGCTTGAACATACTTCTTTAGTAACCATATCTGGTAGTCTGGCTGGCGGCTTATGTTCAGATTTTTATGAAGTGTTGATAGGTCTTGCTGCTGAAAAAGGAATTCCGGTTTTGCTGGATACGTCAGGGGCAACACTAAAACAAGCCGTATTTTCTGAGAATAAGCCGTTTTTGATTAAACCGAATGAAACAGAAATAGCTGAGCTACTTGAGGTTGACAGGGCAGGAAAAGAGACGCTTGCAGAGCAGCTGAGAAATCCTGTTTTTAAAGAAATTGATTGGGTGGTCGTATCACTGGGGGCTGAAGGAGCTGTAGCGAAGCATGGGGATATTCTTTATCAAGTGACGATTCCTAAAATAAATGTAGTGAATCCTGTAGGCTCCGGAGATGCTACACTGGCAGGATTAGCAGCGGCAATAGACGGGGGTTATTCTGATGAAGACATTCTAAAATGGGGCATGACAACGGGAATCTTGAATACGCTTGAAGAAAAGACAGGCTGTATTAATCCGGAAAATGTAGAGATACATTTTAACAAGATAACCGTAACGAAAATCGAAGAATAAGAAAACAATCGTTCGTTAAAATTATCACAAATACGTAAAACGACCTTGCACATCATTTTTTCTTACCTTATAATTTTTACATAGACATGTGAGAATATAAAAATCGAATGGAAAAGAAGGTAGAAAGTATGAGAATAGGGATTCCTAAAGAAATCAAAATTGGCGAAAACAGGGTTGCACTGCCAGCCTCTGGCGTACTTGATTTAATCAATGCGGGTCATGAAGTATTTGTGGAAACAAATGCTGGTGCAGGTGCTTCAATCAAGGATGAGGAGTATACAGCGGTAGGTGCAGTAATCGTAAAAACAGCCGAAGAAGCCTGGGAACAGGAAATGGTGCTTAAAGTAAAAGAACCGCTGGCTGAGGAATATCAATTTTTGAGAGAGGATTTAATCCTGTTTACGTACCTTCATTTAGCTGCGAATAAACCATTAGCAGAAGAATTAATGAAAAGAAAAATAAAAACAATTGCTTATGAAAGTGTTCAGTTGGCAGACGGCTCACTACCGTTATTGACGCCTATGAGTGAAGTTGCCGGAAGATTAGCAACTCAGATTGGTGCCCGCTGTTTAGAAAAAGTACCTGACGGGAAGGGTATTTTATTAGGTGGTGTTTCTGGCGTCCGCAAAGGTAAAGTAACGATTATCGGCGGCGGTATATCGGGAATGAATGCAGCGAAGGTCGCATTAGGCATGGGAGCAGATGTTACGATTTTAGATGTAAGTACAAAACGCCTGCAGGAGCTGGATAATCAGTTCAACGGTGGAATCAAAACACTGATGTCCAATCAGTTCAATATTCAGGAAGAGGTTAAAACTTCCGATTTAGTAATCGGAGCGGTTTTACTGCCGGGACATAAAGCCCCTGTACTGGTAACTGAAGATATGGTGAAATCAATGCCGGAGCATTCGGTTATTGTAGATATTGCAATTGATCAAGGCGGGATTTTTGAGACGATTGATCAGGTAACCACTCATGAAAATCCTACGTATGTGAAGCATGGTGTGATTCATTATGCGGTGGCAAATATGCCGGGAGCTGTGCCGCAGACCTCTGCATTTGCACTGGCGAACGCGACATTGCCGTATGTATTAGAGCTGGCGAATAAAGGCTTTGAAGGCAGCTTGAAGGAAAACGAAGCGTTGAAGATGGGGGTCAATACGATTGGCGGAGCGATGACTAATCCTGCAGTTGCAGCTGATTTGAACTTGCCGTATACAGCGGTTTCTACTTTTATTAATTAAAAATTTTTGTTTCTTTGTTTAGCTGCAAAAAAATTTCTGTAAGCTTGAACCGATATCTCTAAAGTTAGACCCAAAACCTAACTTTGGATCATCGGTTCATTTTTTTTGTTCACAGAAATTCGTTGGATTTTAGTCCAACGAGATGGTCGCCCATTCGTTTTTCAGCATTGAATAATAAAGCCGGTCTACATATTCACCATCTATGTAGAAATATTCTCGTAAAGCACCTTCATAAGTAAAGCCGCTTTTTTCAATTACCCGTTTTGACGGCATGTTTGTGGATTTATGGCAAATTTGTACTTTGTTTAGCTGAACCGTTTCAAAGCCAAAGGCTAAAACTGCGTGTACAGCTTCTGTCATATAGCCCTTATTTTGAAAAGCTGATCCAATACAGTATTCCAGTTCGCCAAAATGATTGGCATCATCAATTAGAAAATAGGCTATTTGACCAATGCATTCATTTGTTTCTTTTAAGCAGACCGCCCACCGATAGTAGGTATTGCTTTGATAACTATCGATCCATTTTTTTAACAAGACTGCAACCTCCGTAGTTGTATGATAGGTAGGTTCAGAATACATTTTTTGAATAGCTGGGTTGCTAATCCAATTCTTACGCATCGCATGGTTGTCAGCGCTTGTAAATGGCCGCAGTTTTAGACGGGGAGTCTCAATCGTTGTGGTCCTACATGGATTAAATCCATAGCATGGTACTCCTTTCTGGTTGTTAACCATGCTCTAATTTTGATGAGCGATAAACGGAAAAGGGCTATGTCTTTTTCGAATCAAAACAACACCCAGCAGCAACTGTATAAAACCTATAATAAAGAAGATAAGATGTAAGGCTACAATTTCCCATAGCATGATGCATTGAATGACTATCCATAAGCAGAGAATGCAACCGATAGCTGCCTGATAATATGGAAATTCAGGTAATTTTTTTATTGAAAGAATACCAACTAGAATATTTCCGCCGCTAAGTACCAGCAGCAAAAACAGACCTGGGATCAAGAACGAGGTAAATGGGGAATTAACCAGCATGCTGCTGTCGATGCCAACTGCTTCTCTGGCACCTGCATTTAGAGCGAGAAAGCTTCCGCTTGCTGCTCCAAGCCCCATGAGACAATTCAATCCGATAAGCACCCAATAAAACATAATTTTCCTCCTCTGTTTGTTTAGAAAAAGTATAGCATGAGGAAGGAAGAAAAAAATGAGGCTACAGCATGATTTATCAGAAAAAAGCGTGTTTCTAATGATAAAATGGAGAAATAAAACAAGTATAAAGACAGGAGCTGTGACTATGGAAAGACCGATACTTAGCAAGACAATGGATTCAGCAGTATTTTTAGATTTTTATTATTTGAAAGAAGAGCTGGCGGCATTCTGTAGAGAGGAAGGTTTGCAGACTACAGGGAACAAAGAAGCGCTGACAAAGCGAATCGCACACTATTTAGCAACTGGTGAAAAAATCAGAGTCAGTAGTTCTCCAAAACAGAAACCTGTTATACATGAAATTACGTTGGATAAAAAAATCGAGGAGAATTTTGTTTGTTCAGAAATTCATCGGGCTTTTTATAAGGAACAGATTGGAAAGGGCTTCACCTTCAATGTTCAATTTCAAAACTGGTTAAAGCAGCATGCGGGTAAAACATATGAGGAATCTATTCAAGCATATAAGCAAATTATGGAAGATAAAAAGCAAAATACGACAAAAATAGAGAATCAATTTGAATACAATACTTATATTCGGGATTTTTTTGCAGATAATCAGGAGCGGACGCTGCAGGAGGCTATAAAATGCTGGAAAAATAAGAAGGCGAAAAGTGGTCATAATAAGTATGAAAAAAAGGATACGATGATTCTTAATAAAAATTAGTCTGACTAGAAAAGCAGCTTTAGGGACACCGGTGATCAGGTTTTATGAAATCAAGACAGACTAACGAGGTACTCCCCAAAAGCTGCACTTGAAAACAGCTTTTGAGGAGTACCTCGTAATACCACAGCTTCTTTTAGAATACGGTACGTAGTCAATCCATTGTTTAGTATTTTTCAATAAACTGCTTTGCCAGAAGGTAGTCTCCCTCATAAGGAACATCTTCCTTACCGACTTTTTGATATAGATCAGCCCCTTTTCCAGCTAGTACAACAGCATCCTCTGGTGCACTGGCATTCAAAGCAGCTTTGATGGCGCTTGCCCGGTCGATAATGATTTGGACATCAACAGCAGGAAGAATATGCGCCGCAATCTGCTCAGCAATTACCTGAGGATCTTCAGAGGCTGGATCATCTGTTGTTAGAATAGCGATATCTGCCAGTTGAGACAAAACATCTCCAAAATCTTTTCTTCGTGAAATTGCCTTGTCTCCAGTGCTGCCAATCACGACAATGATTTTTCCATTTGAATGCTCTTCTTTTACAAAGCTGAGCAGGTTTTTCAAACTATCATAATTATGGGCGTAATCCACATAAACCTGGGCACCATTCACGTGTGTTAGCTGCTCCATACGGCCTGGTACAGTAGCGGCAGCAATTCCTTGCCGGCAATCTTCTTTGGAAGCACCTGCCAGACGACTGGCGATTGCTGCACTAAGCGCATTTCCTATATTGAAATCTCCACCTAAACGCAGCTGATAGTTTCCAGAGAGGTTAAGGGAATCATTGGCAGCTTGTACAGAGAACGCTAATGAATGCTGAGCATCTTTTGTATAAACATAGTCTGTATCAGCGGCTTTTCCACTGCCATACGTAATCATGGGTGTTTCTGCCATTTCCGCTGTTTCCTTCAATAGTTGGAAATAGTCTGCATCCCGATTGATAATAATTCTTTTAGAATGATGGATCAGCTGTCTCTTACAGTAGAAATAGTCATCAAACGTCGGATGCTCAATTGGACTGATATGATCAGGTGAAATATTCAGGAAAAGTCCGATATCAAAGTTTAGACCATAGACCCGATGTGTTTTATAGGCCTGAGAAGAAACCTCCATGACGAAATGAGACATCCCATTTGCAGCAGCTTCCGCCATCATTCGGTAAAGGTCTAATGATTCAGGTGTCGTTAAATGAGACTTAAAAAAAGTAACGCCGTCTAAAGTAGAGTTCATTGTCGATAGCATGGCGGTTTTATGGCTTGTTGACAAATCTAAAATGAATTTTGTAAAATAGGCCGCTGTAGTTTTGCCCTTTGTACCAGTAAATCCAATTAAGGTCATTTTCTTTTGTGGATAGTCATAAAACAGCATACTCAGTACAGCCATAGCTTTTTTTATATCCGTAACAATAAAGCCCAGCTTTGCGGGTACATCGTAAGGTGTTTCGGATACATAAAACTGCAGACCTTCAGTGACAGCAGCTTTTAAATATTCTTCTTTGAAGTTTAATCCTTTACAGAAAAAAAGCGTTTCAGCAGAAACCTTTCTGGAATCATAGGAAAGTGTATCAACTACTGTGTCAGAAAAGGATTCTGGTATGGTAAGCGACCAGGTAGTCATTGTCGTCAGCTCTTTTAAAAGCCCTTCGTCCAATAAGCATTGGCGTATGTTGGTTAACGAGATACTCATATTTATAAGCCTCCAAGTTAGTGGGCGTCGCAAAGCTTCACCCCCTTTTTATCATTTCATTCATTATCATACAGTTTCAAGTCAAAAACATCAAGACAACGGCAATCCAGCACTACTAAGGCTGGACTGTTCTAGTTATCAGGAATAGAAAAAATTAAAGAGGGGCTGTGACATTAGTATGCCTCAGTCCCTTAAACCTAGATAAACGGTGTTTTAGAAGTAACTCCTTTGACAATAAGAAGAAAATTCGCAAAAATTTGTGGAACACCAGGTAGGTGCTTGAAGCTGAACCCTTCTGGCACAACCGCCCTCTTTAAATCAAAAAATGTTTCGATAGTCTTCTATTATTTTGAGCATCACGGCAGAGTCATACTAAAGAATAAATCATCAGTAGCTGCCCCTTGGAAACTAAATTGAGCAACGTGAACGGATAATCATCAATACCGGCTAACTATCTGGGCTGCAGCTTGTCTTATCTGCTCTTCTTCATAAACGAATGAACTAGCTTACTTGTTCAACAGAAACCGCTGCACCATCGTCAAAATGAATCGTCCAGCTCTGCCCGTTGTCTGTTGTCCAAAATGCAGTAACAGCTGTTACACCGTTGACAAGAGCATCTGTCAGCGAGTCCGGCGTGCCAAGATCTTTGACAGCCTGTTCATAAGTGTAGCTTCCGTCAGTAGCAATCCCTTCAAATTTACTCCCGGCAGGTTTTTCCTTCGTTTCCGATACTAGATTTGAAACATTTTTACCAGTAGCAAAATTATCTTTAAAGTTCACACTGATAGTTGTTTTCCCATTGAATTTATTCCAGATAGCCATTTTTGTTTGCGCCCCGCTCAGTTCAGAGTCTACATTTGAGCTAGGATCGCCCAACAAGCCGACAACGTCATCAAAGCTTGAGCCTTTCACATCTTCTACTAAAGGATCTCCTAGCTGGATTTTGGCATATTTCGCTAGGATATCTGTGGTTGGTTCAGCTGGAGTGCTTGTTTTTGTTGTTTCTTCTGTTGTTTCTGCCGAAGAATCTTTACTGGCTGTATTTCCAAAAGGCAATTCTATCGGGATGAATTTCACAGCTGCGAAGCCGCCGCCTCCAAGTAATAAAAGCAGAAGAAACCAGAACCACCATTTTTTTGTTACTGGTTTTTTCTGCATTGCTCTTCTATCTTCTTTTCTTCCCATCATCATGCCTCTTTTCTAGTCTTTATTATTTAATTCAGCATTTCAATCATACAAATCTTTATTTAGAAATACAAGCTGTTTTTCTAAATATTTGAGAGAAAGAGAACAAAATTTTTATTTGGATTGGGTGGTTGTCTAAGCTAGATAAATCAAGCTGGATTTTTTGTTGAAAAAGAGAAGATAAAAGGAGACTAAACAGGAATTTTGAAAAATAAAATACTGCTGTCAGGATATTTCCAACAGCAGCACAGAATTATTTTTTTAAACGGATAACATTGATACGCTGTGAGCTATGAAAGACTCTGAATAAGGGAATGCCATTTTCCTGCTCGGAACAAGAGAGGGAAAGATAAGCAAGACAAAAGGATACCTTGTTTAAAGGTCGATATCAATTATATCACTTTCACCGAAAGTTAGAATATTGTCTTTTGTAAGTGGATAAAGAAAGAGGGCACCCCTAAATCTATTGTTTGGCAAGACATCGATTATTGTAACCCAGGTTTTCTCTGTAGCATTTACCTGAATTAAAATAACGGATCCTATTCTTAATGGGTCCATAGCTGAACGCCTCCATAGCTAAAGATTGCTCTTTTCAAATATTATACTGCTATAACAAACAGAAATAAATATTTATTTAATAAAAAACAAAAACTATATTTTTGATAATAGTCTTATGAACGCTAGTTGTATTAGAAAATTTCATTAATATAGAGGGGATTCAGTTTAAATGAAAGGATGTGTTTAAGCTTAAATATAAATAATCAACTAGCTATGAGTAGTTTTATTAAAAAAAACAAGAAACTATCAAAAAAAGCGGATAGTCTTCTTGATTGAATTTGAGATGGAAAAGTTATTCTTGCAGCTGCTCGTCCTATGTAGAGGGGACTATACCAGTATAGTATAGTCATTTGTTTCAGCTGCGGATTTAGATATACTAAAAGTTTAAGGATAGATGATTGTCTCGTATTTGGATGGTATTTCCAAGCTAGGGATTAAGCAGAAATGTTCTCACCTTATTATCTCCATCAAGTCGATAAAGCGTTGCTTATTTTTTTGTTGCTGTTTTAAATGGCTTCAATGCAGAAATGATAACGTAAAAAAGCAGCAGATTAAAAAGGATTACCAGCAAATCACTTAGCTGAATAAGAGAAAATAGTCTAGGCAACAGGTGGATACCTCCCTGAGCCAATAAGATTCCGGCGACTATTGCTAAAGACGAGGGCTTCATAATGTACACACCAGCCTTTCTAAAATTTTTGAATGTATATCGATTATACAGAGAAAAAAGCAGGGAAAACGTCTTTGGAATATATCTTTTCGCCAATGTAGGGGCAGCCTGTCTGTTGTGCTTTTTACTATTTTTGAGGAAACTATAGTTTCTTTAGGAAAGGTATTTAAAATGAAATTGAATCAACTTAATTTGCGGCAGCTGCTGTACCTCTAAAATTCTCGTTGAGAAACGTTAAAATAGTTGTAATAATGAAGGACACAGCTTGACGTTTTTAGTGAAAACAGGTTGACTAGTATTGGGTAGTAAATATGGATTCAACAGATAAAAGATTTGTATTTTTTGTTTGTTTAAATAACTGGAAGCTGCGCAAAATGACGCAGTTGTCACTTTCTCGGGGGAGAATTCTAAGACATCCAAGAATTATTCTATAAATTCATTGCATATCCTTGATTTTACAATTAAAATAAAGGGAGTATGTCTAAGAAAGTTGGAGGAGTAAATGATTAATCAACCAGGGTCTGTAGAACAGCCGGTTTTAACCAATCAGGAGAAGATGGTTAAGGGATCGGCCTGGATGACAGCAAGCAATATCATTTCCCGCTTATTAGGAGCGGTTTATATCATACCATGGTACGCCTGGATGGGAGAGCATGGGGATGAGGCCAACAGCCTGTTTTCCATGGGCTATACGGTCTATTCTCTGTTCCTGCTGATTTCCACTGCTGGAATTCCGGCGGCAATAGCGAAGCAGACAGCCCATTACAATTCCATGAATGAATACAAAATCAGCCGGCAGCTTTTTTATAAAGCCCTGCAGATGATGGCTGTTTTAGGCGCTGTTTTTGCACTAGTGATGTATCTTGCCTCTCCATTTTTAGCAAAATGGTCTGGCGGCGGGGAAGAACTGATACCGACAATGCGTTCGCTTAGTCTGGCAGTACTTGTATTTCCTTCCATGAGTGTCATCAGAGGCTATTTCCAAGGGAATCAGGACATGATGCCTTTTGCATTGTCACAAATTGTAGAGCAAATTGCCCGGGTCTTCTATATGCTGCTAACAGCCTTTATCATTATGAAGGTGTTGGACGGAAATTATGTGGATGCAGTAACACAATCTACTTTTGCGGCATTTATCGGAATGATTGTCAGCTTCTTAGTTCTGTATTTTTATATGCATAAGCAAAAGCCGATGTTCGACTATCTGGAAGAGCATAGTGCCAATAAGCACAAAGTATCACCACAGGATCTTTTAATTGAGACGTTTAAAGAGGCAATTCCGTTTATTATTGTTGGATCAGGAGTCACGGTTTTCAAGTTGGTTGACCAGTTCACCTTCTCAAACTTTATGCGCTCCTTTACAACCTATTCTGATACGCAGCTGAGAGAGCTTTTCGGTATTTTTAATGCCAATCCTGACAAGCTTACGATGGTCGTGATTGCGCTGGCCACATCTATCGCGTCAACTGGTTTACCTTTAATTACCGAAGCAGTAACTTTGAAAAACTATCGGGGGTTATCTAAGCTAATCAGCAATAATCTCCAGCTGTTTACATTTGTTATGCTGCCGTCTACTTTTGGTATGATTGTCTTGGCACGCCCTCTTTATACGTTGTTTTACCGAACAGATAATCTGGGAACAAATGTGTTGATACAAGCCTGTTACGCCGGGCTGTTTTTAGGCTTATATATGCTGGTTTCAAATATGCTGATGGGAATGTATGGAAATCGGGCAGCAATTAAATTCTTTGGTATTGGCTTTGTCGTGAAGCTGTTGGTTCAATATCCTTGTATTCGTCTATTTGAGGTTTATGGCCCACTAATTGCGACAATGATTGGTTTCAGCGTATCAATTTTCCTGATTGTTCGAAAAATCAAAGAGATGTCCCGATTTAATTTAGGCTTAGTTATGCGTCGCAGCTTGCTGATCTTGATTATTAGCTTGATTATGGTGGCGGCAGCCTTTCTTACAAGACAGGTTCTCTACTTATTTTTAAGTCCGGATCGTAAGGTTCAGGCCTTTGTTATTGTCTTGCTGGTAGCAGCGGTAGGGGTTGCTGTATATGGCTACCTAACCTTGAAAATACGGCTGGCAGATCGCCTGCTTGGAAAAAATGTGAATGGTTTGCGCAGCAAAGTTAAAATAAAATAAAAAGTCATGTTGGTTCGAGAGTAATTTCCCGGACCAACATTTTTTTAAGAAAATGCAGGGCGGTTTGTATGAAGCAGGAGGTAAAGAAGATATGATGCGTTTGGATAAATTTTTATCAGATACAGGCTGCGGCAGCCGAAAAGATGTAAAAAAACTGTTAAAGCAAGGAGCGATTACAGTTGATGGGAAAATGGTGAAGGACGGTAAGCTAAAGGTCGATGAGCTTATGGATAAGGTAGCATACAACGGTGAAGAGCTGCACTACCAGAAATACTATTACTACATGCTGAACAAGCCGCAAGGGGTTATTTCAGCCACAGAAGATAAATATGATGAAACGGTCGTTGACCTGTTGTCCGATGCAGATTTCAGGGAAGATATTTTTCCCGTTGGACGTCTGGACAAGGATACAGAAGGACTATTGGTTTTGACCAACGATGGCCAGCTGGCACATCGTTTGCTATCGCCAAAAAAACATGTGGATAAAGAGTATTTTGCCCGTATTTCCGGAATCGTCACTGAAGCGGATGTAAAACAGTTTGCAGAAGGTTTTCAGTTGAAAAACGGCGAGGCAGTGAAGCCTAGTCAGCTGTTTATCGATCAGCTGGATGAAAAATTAGGGGAAACAGAGATTCGCCTAGTCATTCAGGAAGGGAAATTTCATCAGGTGAAGCGCATGTTTGAAGCAGTGGATAAAAAAGTGGTGTATTTAAAACGTCTCAGAATGGGACGGCTGATATTAGATGATAGCCTTGATTTAGGGAATTACCGACCGCTGACAAATGAAGAATATCAGCTTTTAGACCCGGATTTCGAGGGAAAATAGCAGTATTTAGCTAATAGCTGGGCTGTGATAAAATACCGAATTTCAAAAGCATCAACTCTTAGTACAATCTTTTTTAACAGCTGATATTTTCGAGATGGGATCAGTGCTACAGCATTTGGCTGCCGTTTATTAGATTTTGAAATGTGACAGTGTGCCTTGTATCTTGGCTGCACTGTCACATTTTTTATTTCTCTGAAGTTTGTTCATATCGCTTCATATAGGAAGACAGGTGTGCGGAAATGCTTGTTGGCAGGACGACATAGCTGTCTTTTGCCAACTCTTCTCCAATCAGACTATGGAGATAAACGGCCGCGCAAAGAGCGTGCTCTTTGGCATCAAACTGAGCAATAAAGCCGGCAATCATCCCAGCTAAAGTATCTCCCGTGCCACCTGTAGCCATTGCTGGTGTACCAACCGTATTTAAGTATGAATTATGAGGCGTGTAAATTCGAGTGCGATGACTTTTAACTACGATTGAGGCTTGCAGCTTCTGCTGGGTGAGCTGATTATTTTCATCAGTTTGTTTAGCAAGGGGAAGACCGCTGATTCTTTCCCACTCCTTTTGATGAGGTGTAAGGATAATCTGCTCCGGATGATTCAAAGAAACTGCCATATCGGCAAGCAGCGTAATAGCAGAACCATCGATAATTACCCACTGATTTTCCAGCTGATTTCGCAAGACAAACCGCAACAGCTTTCGACTATGATTCTCTAAGCCTAGACCAGGACCGATTAATACAACATCGGCTGTATCTAAAGCTGTCTTAACTAATTCAAGATCGTACCAGTTGATAACCATAGCTTCCGGCAAACGGGCGTGCAGGGGTGCATGGTTTTTTTCCTCAGTAATGACCGTAGTCAGACCTGCACCAGAGGCAACTGCGGCCTGTGCGCTCATGATGATGGCTCCGCCGTATTGGCTGTTTCCTCCGATTAAAACAACCCGTCCGTAGGTTCCTTTATGGCTGTCTTCTGGTCTTTGCCGAATGACTTGGGGCAAAATTTCTCTGGATAGCTGTTTCACAAGCTCCCTCCTTTTCTTTTACAAGTTTATTATAGCGAAAGAAACAGTATTAGAAAAAAATAAAATGCGGCGGCACCTTTTTATTTTTATGAAGGATAATGGTATGATGGGAAGGTAGAATATTATATTAGGAGTGACTGAGGATGACAATCAATTGGCAAAAAGAAGTGGAAGAACGCAAAGAAGCGCTTCTTGAAGACTTACAGAACTTATTGCGTATTAACAGTGAGAGAGACGACAATCAAGTGACGAAGGATGCTCCTTTTGGTCCCGGACCTAAAGCGGCTCTGGAACACATGCTGGACTATGGTGTACGGGACGGCTTCACTGTTAAAAACGTCGATAATTATGCTGGACATATTGAGTATGGTGAAGGAGACGAAACTTTAGGTATCTTTGGACACATGGACGTTGTGCCTGCTGGAGATGGCTGGGATACAGATCCTTACGAACCAGTGATTAAGGATGGTAAAATCTTTGCCCGTGGATCAAGTGATGACAAAGGACCAAGTATGGCAGCATACTATGGTTTGAAAATTATTAAAGAGCTTGGGCTGCCGTTGTCTAAGAAAATTCGTTTTGTTGTAGGAAGCGATGAGGAAAGCGGCTGGGGAGATATGGATTACTATTTCCAGCATGAAGAAGCACCTGATTTTGGTTTTTCTCCAGATGCTGAATTTCCAATTATCAATGGCGAAAAAGGCAATGCAACCTTGTATGCGCATTTCAATGGTTCCAATACTGGAAAAACGAAACTGGTCAGCTTCCATTCTGGTTTACGGATAAACATGGTTCCAGGAACAGCTGAAGCGGCAATTTTAACTGAAACAGCTGAAGAGTTGATTGCTATGAAAGAAGCATTTGAAGCGTTTGTTGACAAACAGCCGATTAGCGGTTCATTTACAGCAGCTGGAAATACAGCTGGGCTTACAATTGTTGGTAAAGGTGCTCATGGGGCAAGTCCTCAGTCTGGAATTAATGCGGCAACCTTTTTAGCTGTATTTTTAAATGACTATGATTTTGCAGGTGATGGAAAAACATTCCTTAATACAGCAGCACACATCCATGAAGATTTTTATGGAGAAAAATTAGGAGTAGCCTATGAGGATGAGAAGATGGGCCGTCTGACAATGAACGCTGGCTTGTTTGTTTTTGAAGAAGAAAGCACGGAAGGCAACAAGATTAGCTTGAACTTCCGCTATCCTAAAGGGACAACTGTGGAAGAGTTGAAATCCGGTGTGCAGCAATCAATTGGAGTTGACGGTGTTGAAATCGTTCAGGATGACCGCAATCAAGAGCCTCATTATGTTCCTGTGGACGATCCGTTGGTAGAAACGCTGTTGAAGGTTTATGAAGATCATACAGGAGAAAAAGGCTCAGAAAAGATTATTGGCGGCGGAACATATGGCCGTTTACTGAAGCGCGGGGTAGCCTATGGCGCGATGTTCCCTGGCTACACTGATACTATGCATCAGGCAAATGAATTTATGGAACTGGACGATTTGTTCCGGGCAGCAGCAATTTATGCCGATGCAATGTATCGTCTGGCAAAATAGCGTACGGAAAAGGGCATGTTATTTAAGCAAAGCAGTCCAATTATGAACACAATTTTTGAGAAGTGTAACTAGAATAAAAAATATACGAAAGAGCCGACAGAGCTAATCCATTATTATCTAAAAAGGTCCCAGCGAATTGCAACATGTTCGCTGAGACCTTTTTTGATTGAGTATAAATTTTCAATACCTATTTTTAGATAAGAACAACCTTTTCCATCGGAGCACCAGGCTGATGGTGGCCTTCAAGCTGATAATCTCCAGCAAAACGGGCGACTTTGTCCATGTTGGTTACGACAACAATAATTGAGGTATCCTTCGCTTTCTTATTCAGGATATCTAAATCCATATAGGCAATTTTTGTGTTGGCAGCTACATGCTGTCCTTCTGTGACGAAAAGCTGAAAGCCATTGCCGTTTAGGCTGACTGTATCAATTCCCATATGAATCAGAACGTCAAGACCATTATCTGTGGTAATACCTATGGCGTGTTTAGTTGGGAAGATGGACGTTACTTTTCCAGTAACTGGTGAGAAAACTTCCCCTGAAAGAGACTTCATGGCATAGCCGTCGCCGACCATTTTACTTGAAAAAACAGAATCATTAACATCTTCTAAAGGAATGTACTGACCATCCGTAACAGCAGTCAACTCAATTTCATTAGTGAAGCTGCCGTTGTCAGCAGCTTCTTTCGGTACTAGGAAGTAAGCGATGGCAAAAGAAGTGCCCAAAGCAATCACAATCCCTAATACAGCAAAAATGAAATATTCTCCAATATATGCCGGCAGGCTGAAAATACTGGATAAAATGTAGCCGTAAATTCGAACGCCAAAGAAGCTGATAAATGCTGAAGCAACGGAACTGCCGATAGTTGCTGCAAAAAACGCTTTTTTATACTTGGTTAAAACACCAAACAAGGCCGGCTCTGTAATTCCTAATAAACCAGATACTGCAGAAGAAATAATAATTGATTTTTCTTCTTTGGATTTTACTTTAGTATACATTGCCGCAGCAGCTCCTGTGATTGCCATATTTGCCATAAACATCATGGGCATCAGCATATCGTAGCCTTGATTCGCAAAATTCTGTAAGGCGATAGGCGTCATTGCATGGTGAAGACCTGTTAAAATGGCAATTGGGCGAATTGCACCTACAATGATTCCGGCAAGAACTGGCGAAATGGAGAATAACCAGCTGACGCCGTCAGCTAAAAGATTGCCTAAATGAATGCCGGCTGGTCCAATAACAACGAGTGCCAGCAATCCGGAAACAAAAAGAGAGAGTGTAGGAGTAAAAACTGTCCGAAGGACTTCCGGCAATATTTTATCCACCCAACGATAGATATAACTTAGACATAAGACCGAAAAAATAATGGGGATTACAGTTCCAGCGTAATTGAAAACAGGTACAGGCAAAAAACCAAAAACAAGGAATTGGGAGACATCTCCCTGCGTCAATGCTTCAGTCATTGTTGGAAATTGAAGCGTCGCAGCAATGGCAATAGCCAAGTATTGATTTGTTCTAAAAATCTTAGCAGCTGAAGCAGCTACAAAAAAAGGTAGAAAGGTGAAAACACCACTGGCTAACATGTTGATGACGATGTAAGTAGGTGATTCTGCTGAAATTAGATTAAGTGCAGCTAAACCAGCAATCAGCCCTTTAATCATACCTGCACCAGCGATAGCTGGAACAATTGGTCCGAAAACACCGGAGACTGTATCCATAAACAGAGATACTAGTCCCTTTTTTTCACCATTAGCTGTTTCTTGCCGCTCGCTATCTAAGCCCAGTATTTTGGCTAGAGTCTGATAGTAGTCAGCAACAGCTGTGCCAATCACAATTTGAAGCTGATCGCTTTGATATTTTGTACCAACCACACCAGAAATTTTTTCCAGAGCGGCATAATCAATTTTTTCTTTGTCTTTCAGATTGAAGCGGAGGCGAGTCATACAGTGCCAAGCATTGTTGATGTTTTCTTTTCCGCCGACCCCTTGAATTATTTGAGTAATGGCTTGTTCATATTTCATCTAATCATCCTTTTTACTAGATTTCTTTCGGCCGATTGATTCCGTTTACAAATTTGATGATAGCATGGAATTTAATTTTTGAAAACCAGTCCTAAAAAATAGTTTATTGTATAAAAATGCTTATTTAAAGGCGTTTATGATTGGTTTTGTTGTGAATTGGACTGTTTTTATGTTGTTTTCGGGACATTATTCAGTCCAAATTGACAAAGGCTGTTTCTGCGTGGTTCAATAGCTTCTGTAAGACAAACACGATGACAAGGATGATGATAAATGACACCAACAATTATTACGGATGTAAAAAGCTTTGCAATTAAACCAGACCGGCATAATCTTGTTGTTGTAAAACTTGAGACCAATAAAGATATCCACGGATTAGGCTGTGCAACCTTCCAGTTTCGTCCGCTGGCTGTGAAAACAATGATTGATGAGTATTTGAAGCCCCTGTTGATTGGACGAGATGCCAATGAGATTGAAGACCTGTGGCAGGTGATGCATGTTAACGCATATTGGCGCAATGGACCGGTTATCAATAATGCAATTTCCGGAGTTGACATGGCTTTGTGGGATATTAAAGGAAAGCTGGCAGAAATGCCTCTATACCAGCTGCTGGGTGGAAAGGCACGGACAGCAATTCCAGCATATACACATGCTGTTGCAGAGGATTTGCCGGCGCTTTTTGAAGAGATTAATCGTATACGTCAGGAGGGGTATCAATATATCCGCTGCCAGCTGGGCTTTTATGGCGGCAGCCCGACTAGGTTGAACACGCCGGACAGTCCGCTGTCAGGCTCCTACTTTGATCAGCAGCAGTATATGGATACTACTTTGAAAATGTTCCAGGCAGTCAGAGAGACTTATGGAAACAGCTTTCAGATGCTTCATGATGTTCATGAACGTCTTCACCCAAATCAGGCACTGCAGTTTGCTAAGGCAGCTGAAGAATATCAATTATTCTTTCTGGAGGACATTCTTCCGCCTACTCAAAATGAATGGCTGTCCCAGCTGCGCAGTCAGTCGACCACTCCGATTGCATCAGGCGAGCTCTTTAATAATCCGATGGAGTGGAAGCAGCTGATTATCAACCGCCAAATTGATTTTATGCGAGTCCATGTATCCCAGATAGGCGGTATCACCCCGGCAATAAAACTAGCTCATTTTTGTGAAGCGATGGGTGTTCGGATGGCTTGGCATACACCGTCAGATATTACTCCGGTAGGGTTGGCGGTTAATACGCACTTGAACATCCATCTTCATAATGCTGCAATACAGGAAAATATTCCGGTTCCTGAAAACACGCTGCGTTTGTTTGATAAGACACCTGCAGCTAAGAAAGGCTATTTCTACCCAATCGAAGAAGCAGGTATTGGTGTTTCTTTTGATGAGGCAGCAGCGCTGGATTATCCTGCGGAGTATCGTCCCCATGAATGGACACAGAGCCGCACGCCGGATGGAACGATTGTGACGCCGTAAATAAAATGAAGAGACAGCTGAGTCATTACCGGGCTCAGCTGTTTCTTGCTTCATGAATTTCTCTGTCAAAGGGACGGATATAAGTACAGGTGTAATCAATGGCAGTAATCTCGCTATATTCGAAGACACGCCCGTCCTCCAACAGACAGCGGTTTTGAATCAGCATAGCCGGCGTTCCTTTTTTACATAGTAAGAGCTCAGACTGATTTCGTGAAATAGTTGTCGGTGTATAGCTGGTGATGTAGTGAGAGATGCGAAAACCTTTCTTTTCCACATATTCCTGAATGGAATGCTCTACATGTTTTCTTGAAAGGTCAGGAAATAAAGCTGCCGGCATTTTTGACAGCTCAATTTGTTCAAAAGAATAGTCGACAATACGAGCCCTTTCGAACACCCAGATTTCTTGTGTTTCCTCTAATTGAAATATTTGTTCTTCTTCTGATGTAGATAATCTCTTTTCAAGAGAAAGCAGCTTGGAGCTAATGCGGTCATAAGGTGTTCTAGTTAATGAATTAAAAATTAACGGATTTTTCTTCAAGCGTTCCTGAATATAAATTCCTGAACCTTGCACAGTATAAACTACGCCAATTTCCTGCAGATTTTTAATAGCCTCCTGAATAGTAAAACGGGAAACCTGATAAGTAGCTGCAAGCGTCCGCTGATTCGGTAGTTTACCACTCTCGAAATGATCTTGATAAATTTTGCTCAATAAATCCTGTACGATAAATTCCTTCTTTTTCATCAGTTCATCCTTTGTTGTTTTTTAATATCTCAAATACAGCTCTGTATTTGAGATAGCTTAGGTTTCTCTAGTCTCAGTTCGTTTTCTTCTAATGCTTCTGATGGTATCATCATTTATTCGATGTAGCAATTAGAAATATGGTATTCAATCTAGAAGAAAATTGATGTTTAGCTCACAAAAATTCAAGCATATTCATTCATGAAACATTCTGCTTCCTGCTATACTGAAAATAGCTAGAGACAGAAATGGAGAGTGTGAAAATGAAAAAAGCTGTATTAATTGTAAATCCCAGTTCTGGTAATGAAGAGGCGAAGAAATATGAACAATTGGCTTATGAGAAGCTGACGAGTTTGTTTGATCATGTTGAGGTACAGCATACAGAAGGAAGCGGCGACGCAACGGAATTTGCCAGACAGGCAGTTCTGGAAAAAGCGGATAGTGTGTTTGCCATGGGTGGTGATGGAACCGTGAATGAGGTAATCAATGGTTTAGCTGAACAAGATTATCGGCCAAAGTTCGGTTTCTTTCCTTTAGGGACAGTTAATGACTTAGCCCGTTCTTTAAATATTTCGATGGAACCGGAGGAAGCAATTAAAGAGCTAAATCTGAAAAATAGAATCCAATTAGATGTTGGCAAGGTCAATGATGTCTATTTTACCAATATTGTTGCTGCCGGCAGTATTCCAGAAGCAATCAGTGATGTAGATGTTGAAGAAAAGACGAAGCTTGGAAAATTGGCTTATTTCATTTCAGGCTTTAAGCAGGTTCTAAATAATGACAGCTATCATTTTTCATTGGAAATAGACGGTGAAAAGAAATTAATTGAAAGCAGTACGGTTGTCGTTGTTTTAACCCAGACAGTTGGGGGCTATGAACGTGTTGTGCCAGAAGCGAAGCCGAATGACGGTAAGCTTTATCTGCTTTATTTGAAAGATCAGACAATTACAGACACAATCAAAAGTGTACCGGATATTTTAAAGGGGATTGACCATACTAGTGAAACAATTGGCTATCAGCCTTTTACAGAAGGTAGTCTATTTGTAAAAGAAGAAGTTGAACTGCATCCCAGTGTAGATGGAGATGAAGGACCTGAGCTACCCCTGCATTTTAAGGTACTTCCGCAGCATTTGGAGGTTTATTGCGGTTCCAAGTAAATCATTTGAAAGGCTGGGCTATGTGTTTCTGCGGTTACTTGCCGCTGTGGGATACTGACGAGTGTTTTCATAGTATTATTTATTCGAAAATTAGCGAAAACAGAGAGTCGGACATGTATTTATGTCCGTGCTCTCTGTTTTATTTAAATGATTCCAGTGATTGTTCATTTGACGCTTAATCTGTTATTTATACATAAAGAATCTAAAAAAATAGATTTGGAGTAAATGCAGGACACTTTAGCTTTGAAAGCAACTTTCTTCTGTCGCGAACGCTATCTCCAAAACTTGGTAAAGTCTGCTTTGTCAGCTATATTAAAATCAATCAATTTTTTTAATAAGTCATAATTGATATCCTGAGCCCAGTTGACTCTAATGATATTTTCAGTATGGTCATAACCAGCTTGTTCAATTTCTTCTTTAAATTGCTTCAAGGTTTTCACTTCTGGAGAAATAGAAAAATGTTTTTTAGAGATACTGAATCCAATAATAAAGGTTCCGTGGTCTGTAAACATTGGCTGATTCCATTTTATGACAGGAACCAGGCTTGGGTACTGCTTTGTAATCCAAGCCAAAAGAACAGTCATTGCAGCTCGTTCTTTTGGCTGATCAATTTTGCTAAGGTACTCTTCTAAAATAGCCATAGATATTCTCCTTTCTTGTTATAATGATAGTATAGTGGCTGCGTGGATAAAGCTCAAATAATCCGGAAAATAGGGGAGCAATGGCTGTAGAGGAAGGGAGATCCTTCGGGAGACAACAGCTTGCTTTTGATAGAGAAAGTAACGTAGTTTGTACAAGCGAAGCTTTGAAATTGTCAGAGGTCATATTTATAAGTGCGATACCTGGGTTTTTCTCGCTGATAAACACAGAAAATAGAAATATCATTTTAATCTTTTTTGGAGGGGGACATATTAGCTGGGTTCTCATTAAGAATTAGGAGGTTAAAACAGATGAATGTAGAAGAGATAAGAATAAAATTAAATAAAAAAGCTGTGGTGTTCAAGACGGGAGGCTTCAGACCTACACACTTGCTGGAAGAGCATTGGATAGGTGCGGTACCTTATTCTTTACAGCAGGAGCAGCTGCCGGTGGATGAAAATGGTATAAAAATGATTCCGTTACTGCAAATTAATCTCGAGGCACTGCCCTATGTACCAGACTCGCTGAAAGCAGTTAAACTGATTTCAGTATTTATTTCTTTAAATTTTAAACCAGTTGGAGAGAATTTAATAAGTTATTTTTGTATTCGCGAATATGCATACTTAAATAAGTTGATTTTTACTGATTATAAAAATGAAGATTCATTTATCAAGCCCTGTCCAATGTCTGTTCATTTAGTAGAAGAGGATAGTCCTATGTGGGATTCTGCTGATATACCAACTGATATTTCTGATGAAATTTTATTATTGGAAGAGCAAGAAGAAGTTGATTACGAAGAAGATATAGCAGTGCATCATTATGAAACAAAAGTTGGCGGCTACGGTTCTTATATACAAGGACATTTAGGTTTTCCCGAGGGCTTTGATTTTGCTTTTCAGATATCTTCCGACGAAAAAGCTAATTTAAATATTGTCAGTAATGGGCGTCTCTATTTTGCAAGAAATTCAAATTCAGGAGCTTGGTATGTAGACTGTGATTTTTTCTAAAGCCAGTAAAAAGTTAAGTATGAGAAAGGATAGTAGCGTTTTGCTGAATTATATAACGTTTATTTAAAATATTCTGGTTATCTTCTAATCATTTTGTCAGTTAATGACTGTGTTTTATTTATCTATTTTATTAATTAAAAAACATTCATTATGATTGAAAACGTAGAATAGATGTAATAGATTTAAAGTATCTGTCAAAGATAGACTAGTATTTTTGTCAAGATATGGAACGGCTCTAAAAACTAATAGCTAATGTTCAGATCTGGATAATAAGAAAGGTTATTAAACGAATCATGATTAAGAATAAGGTAGTAACTATAAAAAATGATATTCAGGAAAGAGAGAAAAAAGCATTACAGCAGGCGTTAAGGATTCTAGATATGCAGTTTGACAACTATCTTTCAAAAGAATTAGATGACCCTGAAGTTATCGGAGACGGCTACATTTGTTTGGCATCCAATAACTTATTTTCAATACTGCGGATTGATGCTAAGTATTTGAATGAGCAGGGCTTTAACAAAGTATTTAAGTACATAAAAAATTATTGTCGAATCCAAGGGTTGAATTTAAAGGTAATAGAGCGGGATAAAAACTTTTTTTTTGTAAAAATTGTCTTTATTGAATATCGTTCCCTAAGGGTTCGAATAAGAGAGTATTTCAGCTTTCTGATTAGTCGTTATCTGTTATCTAACTGAAACCGCCAAATGGATAGTTTTAATGAGCTCCAATCAAAAAACGGGAGTGGGACATAATCCACTCTCAAAAAGAAAACAAGCTCGATTTTGATGATGAATGTCAAAATCGGGCTTGTTTTTTCTTCTTCCCTTCTCTTTCTCTCCATATATTTCCCTAATTCTCTTAAATTTAGTGCCATGAGAGCCAAACCAACATCAATCTTCGCTCCTTGTTTTCCACGTAAATGGAAACGATGGAACGCCAAATGAGCCTTTAGATGCCCAAACACTGGTTCTACATCGATTTTCCGTTGT